>NZ_JAAGPG010001039.1:0-1295 GCF_017104665.1 Burkholderia sp. Se-20378
TGCCTGCCCGGCTGACTAGGCCAGCGCGGCTGGTTCGGCCACCTCGGCCGGCGCGGCTGGCTCGGCCGCCTCGGCTGGCAAACCACTCCGCTACACGCCGCCATCATCCCCGCCCCCTTCGCGGTGAAACAGCGCGAGAAACTGCTGCGCGGGGATGCTCAGCGGCCGGTCGCGCCGCACGAGGCTGCCGTACGACGGCAGCTTCTGTTCGAGCGTGTAGTCGACGATCGCGACGAGCCCGTGCTCCGCATTGCGCTGCGCCACCGTCAGCGGAATCACGCCGAGCATCGGCGAACGGTCGACGAGGTTCATCGTGGTCAGGATCGACCCCGTTTCGACCAACCCGCGCGGCATCGGCTGATGCCGCGCGTTGAACTCGCGCTCGACGACCTCGCGCGCCGGGCTGCCGGCCGGCTGCAGGATCCACGCGTAATCGAGCAGCGCGTCGAATTCCACGGGCCCCGCACCCGCGAGCGGATGGTCGCGGCCCGCGATGATCGCGAGCGCCTCGTCGTCCACCACGCGGAAGTCGCAATCGGTCCCAACGTGCCGCCCGATCACCACTTCGAGCACGCCTTCGAGAAGCTGCGGCATCAGCCGGTCGCTCGTATCCACCGCGATGTCGATCGCCAGCAGCGGATAACGCGCCTTCAACTGCACCAGCGCCTCGGTGAGCCGCCCCGGCGACGCCGCCATGATGCTGCCGATCGCCAGCCGCCCCGCGCTGCCGAGCTGCAGCTCGCCGAGCTCGCGGTTCAGCGCCTCGACACTGCCGCGAATGCCGCGGAAATAGCCGAGCACGCGCTCACCGGCCGGATTCAGCACGAGCCCGCGCCCGACGCGATCGAACAGCCGCTGGCCGAGCGCGCTCTCCAGCTCGGCCAGCATCTTCGTCGCGGCCGGCTGCGTGAGGCCCATCTGGTCGGCCGCCGCGCGCAGCGTCGAGCATTCGTCCACGGCCAGCAGCAGCGCGATCTGCCGCATGCGCAGCCGGTTCAGCAACTGCGGCGTCGAGTCTCGTCGGTCGATCGAGCCCATCTTTGATTACTCCAGGTTATCGATTCATCAAGAGTTTTCAATTTACCGACTCATTCCGTCTACCTAGCATCAACCCCATAGACAAACGGCCACGCGCCGCCACCGGAGACACCGCATGCACACCCCCTCGCCCGCCACGCCCCTGCCCGTCGTCGCGCTGACGCTCGGCGACCCCGCCGGCATCGGCGCCGAGCTGATCGCGAAACTGCTCGCCCGCCCCGACGCCACCGCCCACGCGAATCTCGTGCTGATCGGCG
>NZ_JAAGPG010001040.1:0-1560 GCF_017104665.1 Burkholderia sp. Se-20378
CGCCCGCGTCCTGCGCATACGGCAGGCCGAGCTGCGTCAGGCCGACACGGGCGCGGCTCACCGGGCGCGCGGCTGCGTCGACTTGCGGGAAGAAGCCTTCGAGGATCGTCTGCGTGAGTTCCGCGCGCGTCAGCTCCGTGCGGCTCGACCCGCCGATCAGCTTCGAGCCGCGGCTCGGCACGACGAGCGGCACTGCGTCGGTCGTCGGGTCGGACAGCAGCGTTTCCTTCGCGGAACGGCATGCGTACGTGAGCGCGCGCAGTTGCCACGGATCGGCCTGCGTGCCCTGCTGCGCGAGCTTGCGCGCCACGATATGCGCAAGCGCGAGGTCCATGTTGTCGCCGCCGAGCAGGATGTGCTCGCCGACCGCCACGCGATGCAGCTCGAGGTTGCCCTCACGCTCGACCACCGCGATCAGCGACAGGTCGGTCGTGCCGCCGCCGACGTCGACGCACAGGATCAGGTCGCCGACCTGCACCTGCTTGCGCCATCCGCCCTGGCTCTTCTGGATCCAGCTGTACAGCGCGGCCTGCGGCTCCTCGAGCAGCGTCATCCGCGAGTAGCCGGCGGCGCGGGCGGCCTCGGCCGTCAGTTCGCGTGCGGCCGGGTCGAACGATGCGGGGATCGTGACCGTCACGTCCTGGTCCGCGAACGGCGCATCGGGATGCGTGTGATCCCACGCTTCGCGCAGGTGCGTCAGGTAGCGGATCGAGCTTTCCAGCGGCGACACGCGCGCCACTTCCGGCGGCGCATCGCTCGGCAGGATCGCCGCGCGGCGGTCGACGCCCGGGTGGCACAGCCAGCTCTTCGCGCTCGACACGAGGCGGATCGGCGTGCCGGCGCCGCGCGTGCGCGCCATTTCGCCGACCGCGAACGCGCGCGAGGCCGTCCACGGCAGCGTCAGGTCGCCCTGCGTGAGTTCGCTTTCATGCGGCAGGTAGAGGAACGACGGCAGCAGGTCGCGCGACTCCAGCGCGCCGGGCGCGGTGAGCTGCGCGATCGGCAGCACCTGCTGCGTGATGGTTTCGCCGTCGCTCGCGGCGCTGTCGACATACGACAGCGCGCAGTGGGTCGTACCGAGATCGATACCGATCGAATAGCGCGGATCGCTCACAGTTCCACCTCCGCCGGTGCGACGACCGAGGCGTCGTGGCTGCCCGTCAGCTTCGGCAGGCGCACGTCGGCCACGCGCCAGCCGCGATGACTGACGGTGCCCGTGAACGGCGCGGCGCCGACCACGTTGCCCGTCACGCGCACGGCCGTTGCGTCGAAGCCGGCCGGCAGCGTCACGCGGCTGCCTTCGGCTTCGTCGCGCACCGGCACGATCGTGAAGTGTTCGCGCAGCGCGGCACGGCAGCCGTCGTGAACGAGGCGCGCGGCCGCGCCGCACTAGATCGGTAGAGCGTCGTGCAGGGAAAGGATGTGCGGACGCGCGTGAGGCGCGGGGGTCGCGCGCCGCTGAAAAAAAAAGACTGAGCGCGTCCGCTACTAGCAGCGCCACAAGATCACACCGTATACTCGACACAAGGCGACGCACCAGACGCGCACGCGCGACACAAA
>NZ_JAAGPG010001041.1:0-1474 GCF_017104665.1 Burkholderia sp. Se-20378
CGGGTCCGCGCACGCGCGCGGCGCCGAAGCGGCCCGGCGCATGGACGATCAGCGGCACGCGGCAGCCGCCTTCGAAGAACGTCATCTTGTACCAGAGCCCGCGCTCGCCGAGCATGTCGCCGTGGTCGGACGTGACGATCACGATCGTATCGTCGGCGAATCCGCACTGCTCGAGCGCGCCCAGCACGCTGCCGAACTGCGCATCGACGTAGGACGTCGCGCCGTAGTAGGCGCGGCGTGCGGCGCGGATCTGCGCGTCGGTGGGCGGCGTGCGGTCGTTCTCGCAGACGAAGCGCAGCCGCTGCGAATGCGGGTCGCTTTCCGCCGCATCGAGCCGCACGGCCGGCATGTCGATCTCGTCGTCGCTGTATTGATCCCAGTATTCGCGCGTGATCGCATACGGGTCGTGCGGATGGGTCAGCGACACGACCATGCAGAACGGCCGCGCATCGTGCCCGGCCGCACGCTCGCGCGCGACGTCGTACAGCTTCTGCTTCGCGGCGAACGTGACTTCGTCGTCGAAATCGAGCTGGTTCGTGCGCACGCACGGCCCCGCCTCCAGCACCGAACTCATGTTGTGATACCAGCTCGGCCGCTCGGTCGGGCTGTCCCAGTCGGGCACCCAGCCGAAATCGGCCGGATAGATGTCGGTCGTGAGCCGCTCCTCGAAGCCGTGCAGCTGATCGGGCCCGCAGAAATGCATCTTGCCGGACAGCATCGTCCGGTAGCCGCCCGCGCGCAGGTAGTGTGCGAACGTCAGGGTTTGCGCCGGCAATTCGGCGGCGTTATCGTAGGCGCCGATCCCCGACGGCAGCTTGCCCGTCAGCAGCGAGAAACGCGACGGCGCGCACAGCGGGCTCGCGCAGTACGCGGCGTCGAATACGACGCCTTGCGCGGCGAGACGGTCCAGCGTCGGCGTGCGCGCGACGCGATTGCCGTAGGCCGGCAGCGCGAACGGCGTGAGCTGGTCGGCCATCAGGATCAGGATGTTGGGTGTCGGGTTCGTCATCGGCAGTCGTGGGGAAAACGGTGTTCGAATGGAACGGCGCGCCGCTCGCGCAGCGAGACGTCCGGCATGACGGAAGCGGCTCGACGAAAGTGCCGCGCGGGCGAGCCGCGCTGGCTAGAATCGCGGAATGCGTAGCGTCGCGCGCCGCCCGTGAAGCAGGCTGTCAAGCGGGCCGTGAAACTCGCATGCCGCACCGTCCGAAGCACTATCGCCCGCCCGAATTCGCGCGGGTAGGCGTCCGGCCCTTATGGGGCCATTAGAGAGACTTATGTCGAAATCCGAACCGTTACCGTCGATGCAGGCGCTGCGCGCGTTCGAATCGGCCGCCCGGCTCGCGAGCTTCACGGCCGCCGCGCGCGAGCTCGGCTCCACCCAGCCGGCCGTGAGCCAGCAGGTGTTCCAGCTCGAGGCCGAACTGGGCGTGCCGCTGTTCGAGCGCAGCCCGCGCGGCGTCACGCTGACGGC
>NZ_JAAGPG010001042.1:0-1546 GCF_017104665.1 Burkholderia sp. Se-20378
GCGCGAGCTGGCCCGGGCGACCGGCGAGACGCGCGGCCCGGCGATCCTCGCGCTGCAGGCGTTGCTGGTGCGCGGCTCCGACCGCGTCGGCGGCCTCGCGGTGCTGAAGGACATGCTGAAGAACGACCTGAACCGGCCCGAAGCGCAGCTCGCGATCGCACGCCAGCAGCTCGCGGTCGACGACAAGGACGGCGCCGCGCAGTCGCTGAAGCAGGCGCTGCAGATCCGCCCCGACTACCTGCCGGCCGCCCTGATGCTGTCGCAGATGGGGCCCGCGGAACGCGCGGCGGGCATCGCGTCGTTCGAGAAGTATGTTCAGCAGAATCCGAAGTCGCGCGATGCGCGGCTCGCGCTGTCGCAGCTCTATCTCGCCGACGATCGCCTCGACGACGCGCAGAAGCAGTTCGAGACGATGCGCAAGCTCGACTCGAAGGATCCGACGCCGCTGATGGCGCTCGCGCTGATCAAGATCCAGCAGAAGAAGCTCGACGAAGCGACGGTCTTCCTGAAGCAGTACGTCCAGCTCGGCGACAAGCAGCCGAACCTCGACGTCGGCCAGGGCTACATCTACCTCGCGCAGATCGCGATCGACCAGAACAACGACGCGCAGGCGTCGCAGTGGCTCGACAAGGTCGACCAGACGAGCCAGCACTACCTCCCCGCGCAGATCACGCGCGCACAGCTGCTGCAGAAACAGGGCAAGACCGACGAGGCGCGCAAGGTGCTCGACGACCTGCCGATCACGGATCCGCGCGATGCGGCCGTGGTCGCACGCACTGACGCATCGATCCTGTTCACCGCGAAGCGCTATCCGGAAGCCGAGGCACGGCTCGGGCAGGCGGTCCAGGACTTCCCCGACGATCCCGACCTGCGCTACGACTACGCGATGGCGGCCGAAAAGACCGGCCACTACACGACGATGGAAAGGCAGTTGCGCGAGCTGATCCGTACGCAGCCCGACAATCCGCAGGCGTACAACGCGCTCGGCTATTCGCTCGCCGACCGCAACCAGCGGCTGCCCGAAGCCAGCAAGCTGATCGACAAGGCGATGACGCTCGCGCCGAACGACGCGTACATCATGGACAGCCTCGGCTGGGTGAAGTACCGGATGGGCGATACGGCCGGCGCGGCGAAGGTGCTGCGGCGCGCGTACGAACTGCAGCCGAACGCCGAGATCGGCGCGCATCTCGGCGAGGTGCTGTGGAAGAGCGGCGCGCAGGATGACGCACGTTCCGCGTGGCGTGACGCGCAGAAGCTCGAGCCGGACAACGACACGCTCGTGCAGACGCTGAAACGCCTCCAGATCAACGGTCTCTGATGCAGATGTTCCCGACGTTTTCCCTTTCCTTCCGCCCGCACCGCACGCTGACCGCATCCTGCGCAGCGCTCGCGCTCGCCGGCTGCGCGACCACGCCGCCGTCGCCCAGCGCCCCAACCGGTGCGGCGCTCCCGACCGCCCCACCGCATGCTCACCATCGCCGCTTCGCGTTGCAGTACTACGACCGTCTCGTCAAGCATCAGAACCTATACAGCAACTTCGTCTAAC
>NZ_JAAGPG010001043.1:0-1399 GCF_017104665.1 Burkholderia sp. Se-20378
TCGCGCGATCCGGTGCGACAGCAGCGCGCAACTGATCGCGATGCCGAGGATCTCGGCGCTGACCAGCGCAGTCGCGCTGCCTTCGTCGAGGCGGAAGCGCGTCATCACGGCCGCGACGAGGAACGGCGACAGGATCAGGCCGTTGGTGGCCGCCGCGAACGCGAGCGCGAGGCGGACGACGGCGCCGGTCGACGGATCGGGACGCGACTGTGCGGCGGCATGCAGGGTGGCGGTGCTCATGAGGCCTCCTGGTTGGATCGCGGCCGATCTTGTGCGATGCCGGCCGTTTCGTGCATCGGGTGTGTCCCTCGGCGAGCCGGCGTGGCGCGCGCGGTCGAGGCTACGCTCGCACTTGCATGTTGCGGCAGGCCGAACAGCGTGCGCAGGTACGGCGTCAGGAAGCGGCCATGCGGGTCCATCCGTTCGCGCAACGCGAGGAAATCGTCCCAGTGCGGGTAGCACGCCGCCAGCTCGGCGGCCTTCATCGCATGCACCTTGCCCCAGTGCGGCCGCCCGCCATGATTGCGGCAGATCGCCTGCACGCCCGAGAAGTATGCGTCGAACGGCATCCCGCGATACTGGTGCACCGAGATGCGCACGCTGTCGCGCCCGTAGTCGGGGCTCAGCCAGATGTCGTCGCCGCGCACCCAGCGGTATTCGATCGGGAACATCAGCGGGAAGCTGCGGCGCGCGATGAACGCGCGGATCTCGCGCAGCGCGTCGGCGCCGCGCTCGGCCGGCACCGACCATTCCATTTCGTTGAAGCGCACGCGGCGCACCGTCGACAGCATCGCGTAGCTCGCATCCACGTGGCGGCCGGCCGACACCGTCGATGCACATAGCCGGCTCAGCGCCGGGCACAGCGACGGCACGCGTTTGCCGAGCCCGCACAACGCGCCGAACACCGTGTTCTCGAGGAACGATTCGGATGCGCGGCTCGCCCAGTGCACCGCGTCGGCCGGCTCGTCGGTCATGTCCCACGCCTTGGTCAGCACGGTGTCCGTATGCGGGAACCAGTAGAACTCGAACGAGCGGTGCTTCGCGATCAGCGCGTCCGCTTGCGCGAGGCAGTCGTCGAGCTGCATGCCGCCGCGCTCGAGGCGCAGCTTGAACGCGGGCACGAGGCGCAGGCCGATCTCGGTCAGCACGCCGAGCGCGCCGAGCCCGATCCGGCCGCCGGCGAACAGGTCGGGATGCGTGTCGGCGCTCGCGCGGATCTCGCTGCCGTCCGCGCACATGAAGGTCAGGCTGTCGATCTGCGTCGACAGGTTGCCGAGCGTGATGCCGGTGCCGTGCGTGCCGGTGCTGGTCGCGCCGGCGATCGACTGCACGTTGATGTCGCCGAGGTTCTCCATCGCGAGGCCGTGCGCGGCGAGTGCCGGGCCCAGCGCCCACAGCC
>NZ_JAAGPG010001044.1:0-1349 GCF_017104665.1 Burkholderia sp. Se-20378
TTCGCCAACATCCCGTATTTCGCGGAACGCGATTACGTCGGCAGCCGGGCCGAGTGGACGCTGCGCGCGGACGGCCGGATCGACGACGCATTCGTCGGCCGGAAAGGCGGCTTCGACCAGCCCGAGAAACGCTACCGCTTCGTCGATTCCGTGACACCGGGCAGCGCAGGCGGCGAATGGCGCGTGCGATTGTTCTGGCCGGTGTACGTCACGCAATTGACGCTCTACGTCGATCCCGGCTATCGCTACACGATCCTCGGCTACCCGGGCAAGACGCTCGGCTGGATCTTCTCGCGCACGCCGACGATGGAGGACGCGACGTACCGCGCGTTGCTCGCCCGGCTCGACGCGATGAGCTACGACACGTCGCGCTTCAGGCGCGTGCCGCAAACACCCGGGCAGATCGGCCAGCCGGGCTTCGCATCGCCGGGCGAGCGCGACTGACCGGGCCCCGCGCATCCGCCGCCCGCTTTGCTCCGTATCTGGTGAAAAGCCGCTACCGAGACCGCTCACGCGCCTGCTGGAGACCCATCGCGATGCATCCGCACCCCACTGCCTCGCCGCCCGGGCGGCGGATCGCCGTCGTCGGCGCCGGCATCGCCGGCCTGGCGAGCGCTTACCTGCTCGCCCGCCGTCACCGCGTGACGCTGTTCGAGGCGGCCGACTACCTCGGCGGCCATACGCACACCGTCGATATCGAACTCGACGGCGCGAGCCATCCGGTCGATACCGGGTTCCTCGTCTTCAACGAGCGGACCTATCCGAACCTGATCGCGCTGCTCGACGAAATCGGCGTGGCTGCGCATCCGAGCGACATGTCGTTCTCGGTTTCGGTCGACGGCGGCCGGCTCGAATGGGCCGGCAGCAACCTCAACACGGTGTTCGCGCAACGCCGCAACCTGTTCTCGCCGTCGTTCCTCGGCATGCTGCGCGACATCCTGCGCTTCAACGCATCCGCGCAGCGTCACCTCGAAACAGCGCACCGCCAGCGTCTGTCGGTCGGCGAGCTGCTCGCCGCGGGCGGCTACGGCACATCGTTCCAGGAGCACTACCTGCTGCCGATGGCGGCCGCGATCTGGTCGAGCAACGCCGACGACATCCTGCGGTTTCCGGCGGCGACGTTCCTGCGCTTCTGCCTGAACCATGCGCTGCTGCAGGTCAACGACCGCCCGCCCTGGCGCACGATCGCCGGTGGCGCGCGGCGGTACGTCGAGCGCATTGCCGCGACGCTCGACGACGTCCGCGTGAACACGCCGGTTCGCACGATTCTGCGCGACGAACACGGCGTCACGGTGGCGACCGACGCGGCCGGCCGTGAGCGCTTCGACGCCGTCGTGCTCGCGTGCCAC
>NZ_JAAGPG010000105.1:0-21081 GCF_017104665.1 Burkholderia sp. Se-20378
TGGGGAGGGTGACCGCCGGGATCTCCACGCTTGCGCGCACGCGTTCCCTGCCCGACGCTCTTCCGGTCTCGACGGCGTGATGCACGCGTGCGGCCACGACGGCCATACGGCGATGCTGCTCGCGGCGGCGCGCTGCCTGGCCGAGCGGGAACGCTTCACGGGCACGCTGAACCTGATTTTCCAGCCGGCCGAGGAAGGGCTCGGCGGCGCAAAGCGGATGATCGACGACGGGCTGTTCGAGCGGTTTCCGTGCGATGCGGTGTTCGCGATGCACAACGTGCCGGGCCTGCCTGCCGGCGTGCTCGGCTTCTGCGACGGCCCGGCGATGGCCTCGGCCGACGAGGTGCGCGTGCGCGTGACCGGGCGCGGCGGGCATGGCGCGGCGCCGCATACGACGATCGATCCGGTGGTCGTGTGCGCGTCGATCGTGATGGCGCTGCAGACCGTCGTGTCGCGCAACGTGAACCCGCAGGACCTGGCGATCGTGACGGCCGGCTCGATCCATGCGGGCACCGCATCGAACGTGATCCCGCCGCACGCGGATCTGGAGCTCAGCGTGCGTGCACTGTCGCCGGACGTGCGCGCGCTGCTCGAACGCCGAATTGGCGAGATCGTGCACGGGCAGGCCGCGAGCTACGGCGCGACCGCCGAAATCGACTACCGGCACGCATACCCGGTGCTCGTCAATCACGCGGCGCAAACCGCGTTTGCACGCGACGTCGCCCGCGAATGGGGCGGGGATGGCGCGCTGATCCCGAATCTGCGGCCGATCGCGGCCAGCGAGGACTTCGCGTTCATGCTGAACGCGTGTCCCGGCAGCTACCTGTCGATCGGCAATGGCGACGGCGCCGCCGGATGCGGGCTGCACCACCCCGGCTACGACTTCAACGACGCGTGCCTTGCGACGGGCGCGAGCTACTGGATTGCACTGGCGGAGCGCTACCTCGCGTGACGTGCCCGCATGATTTTGACTGACGATTCACACAAGGAAGGAGACTGGCAATGAAGCAGTGGAAACGGATGGCGGCGCTCGCGGTGGCGCTGGCGGCAGGGGCGGCGCATGCGGGCGACTGGTCGGGCAAGGAGATCCGCCTCGCGGTCGATCCGACTTACCCGCCGCTCGAATACAAGCTGCCCGACGGCACGCTGACGGGCTTCGGGATCGACGTCACGAACGCGTTGTGCGCGGAGCTGCATGCGCACTGCGTGTGGGTCGAGTCGAGTTTCGACGGGATGATTCCGGGGCTGCTCGCGCGCAAGTTCGACGTGATTGCGTCGTCGATGACGATCACGCCGAAGCGGCAGCAACAGATCGCCTTCACGAACCGGATCTCGAATGCGCCGGCGCGCCTCGTCGCGCGCAAGGGCTCGCCGCTGCTGCCGACGGCCGACGCGCTGAAGGGCAAGCGCGTGGGTGTCGAGCAGGGTTCCGCGCAGGCCGACTACGCAGTCGCGAACTGGCAGCCGGCCGGCGTGCAGGTCGTGTCGTACCAGAATCAGGACCAGGTCTATGCCGATCTCGTGACGGGCCGGCTCGATGCGGCGTTCCAGGCATCGATCGCGGCGAGCGACGGCTTCCTGAAGAAGCCGCAGGGCAAGGATTTCGCGTTCGTCGGCGCGGCGATCGACGACGTGAAGTACTTCGGGCAGGGCGACGGGCTCGGGCTGCGCAAGCAGGACAACGACCTGCGCGACGCCTTCAACCACGCACTTGCGACGATCCTCGCGAACGGCACGTACCAGCGGATCAACAAGAAGTACTTCGACTTCGACATCTACGGCGCGAAGTAAGCGGCGACGCCGGGAAACGGGCAGTCACGAAAATATAAATAAGGAAAACGAATGAACTGGAGATTGTCTTTCGTCGCGATTCCGGCGCTGTGTGCAGCGCCCGCGTTCGCGTTCGCGCAAGGGAGTGTCACGCTTTACGGTCTCGTCGATGCGGGCATCGATTACACGAACAACGTCGGCGGCCACAGTGCGTGGCAGATGGCAAGCGGCTTCGCACAGGGCAGTCGCTGGGGCGTGAAGGGCACGGAGGATCTGGGCGGCGGCTACAGCGCGCTGTTCCAGCTCGAGAACGGCTTCAACGTGAACAGCGGCACGCTCGCGCAGGGCGGCCGCATGTTCGGGCGGCAGGCCTACGTCGGGCTCGGCAGCGAGCGGTACGGCACGCTGACGCTCGGCCGGCAATATGATGCCGTGGTCGACTATCTCGCGCCCACGACTGCGAACGGCAGCTGGGGCGTCTACCCGTTCTCGCATCCGCTCGACAACGACAACACCGGCAACACGTTTCGCGTGAACAACACGGTGAAGTACGCGAGCCCGGATTTCGCCGGCTTCTCGTTCGGCGGCACGTACAGCTTCAGCAACGACACGGGCTTCGCGAACAACCGGCAGTGGAGCGTGGGCGCGCAGTACGAGCAGGGCGGGTTGCTCGTCGGCGCAGCCTTCCTGAATGCCGACAACCCGGGCGCAACGTCGGGCGGCGCGATCGCGGGTTCGGGATCGGTCGGCGCCGATGCGAACTTCGCGTCGGCGCGGCTGCGGATCTTCGGTGCGGGCGTCAACTACACGGCGGGGCCTGCAACGGTCGGGTTCGCGTACACGAACAGCAACGTCACGCGGCCGACCGCGAACGTCGGCTACCTGTTCGGCGACGAAACGATCGAACCGGTGACCGGCCCGCTCGCGGGTGGCACGGTATCGTCGATCAAGTACCAGAACTTCGAGGTGAACGGCAAATACCAGGTCACGCCCGCATTGTTCGTCGGTGCGCAGTACGTGTACACGACGGTGCACTATGACGCGACGACGGGCAGCGCGAAGCCGAAGATCCATTCGCTCGGGCTGATGGCCGACTACAACCTGTCGAAGCGCACGGACGTGTACCTGATGGGCGCGTACCAGCGGATCGCGGGCGATGCGACGGGCTCGTCGCTCGACCAGGCCTATATTCCCGGCGCGGCGGACTTGTCATCCACGTCGAAGCAGCTGATGGTTCACGCGGGGATCCGTCACAAGTTCTGACGGCGCGATGACGGAAGAGGCGGCGGGCCGAACCGCCCGTCGCCTCGATGCGCTTACTGCGCGACGCGAATCACGACCTTGCCGAAGTGCTGCCCCGACTGCAGGTACGCATACGCCTGCGGCGCTTCGTCGAAGCCGAACACGCGATCGACCACCGGCCTGATCTGCTTCGCGTCGACGAGCCGCACGACGTCGTCGAGCATCGCGCGGCTGCCGACCATGATCCCGTGCAACTGCCGGATCCCGCCGATCAGCGACAGCAGCCCGAGTTCGGGTCCCGCGAAGCTGCTGAGGCCGCCGATCACCGACACGATGCCGCCCATCTTCGTCGCGGCGACCGAGCGCGGCAGCGTGTCCTTGCCGCCGACTTCGACGACCAGATCCGCCCCCGCGCCGCCGGTGAGCCGCAGCACTTCGTGCTGCCATTCGGGTGTCGCGCGATAGTTGATGGTTGCGTCCGCACCGAGCGCGCGGGCGCGTTCGAGCTTCGCATCGCTCGACGACGTGACGATCGTGCGCAGCCCCGCCGCATGTGCGAGCTGCAACGCGACGATCGACACGCCGCCCGTGCCGAGCAGCACGACGGTCGCGCCGGGCCCGAGGCCGCCGTCGGCGAACAGTGCGTTCCATGCGGTGATGCCCGCGCACGACAGCGTCGCCGCCTCGTCGTAGTTCAGGTGCGCGGGAATCGCGACCAGCGCGGCCTCGTCGGATACGAAGTGTTCGGCGAGCACGCCGTCGAATTGCGCGCCGGGCGACCCGGAGACTTTCCGCGGCGTGGGCGGCCCGTCGATCCAGTGCGGGAAGTACGTGTTGATCACGCGATCGCCCGGCTTGAAGCGCGTGACGTCGCGGCCGGTCTCGATGACTTCGCCGGCGCCGTCGGCAACCGGAATCAGTGCGTCCGTGCCGATGCCGAGATAGTCGCCGCGCGCGAACATCAGGTCGCGGTAGTTCAGTCCGGCCGCGTGGATCTTCACGACGACGTCGTTCGGCCCGACCGCGTGGCGTGTCGCGTCGATGCGCCGAAGCCCGGCCACGCCGTCGCCCGGTTTCACTTGCCATGCGTGCATGTCGACTCCTTTTCGAGATAGAGCGGACTATCATAGTGTTGCGCACGGGGACGCATTGGCGAGAAATCGGCCAACGACTGTCGCCTGTGCGGACACAACCCTGTGACCCGATTGGAGCGAAATGGCATGGACGAACGGCTGAGAGGCGTGGCCGAATTTGTCGACGTGGTGGAGTCGGGCAGCTTCGCGGCGGCCGCGCTGCGGCTCGGCGTCACGCAGCCATCCGTGAGCTACGCGCTCGGCCGGCTGCGGCTGATGTTCCGCGACGCGCTGTTCGTGCGCACCGGCACCGGCGTCGAGCCGACGCCGCGCGCGCAGCGGCTCGCGCTGTCGGTCGACAAGGCGCTCGCGATCCTGCAGGACGTGCTCGACGAAGGCTCGCGCTTCACGCCCGACAGCACGCAGCGCGTGTTCCGTCTGCACATGAGCGATTTCGCGGCGAGCGCGTTCCTGCCGACGCTGCTCGCCGCATTCGACCGCCGTGCACCGGGCGCCGTGATCGAGACGCTGCACGTCGACGAATGCCAGCTCAACGTCGCGCTCGAATCGGGGCGCATCGACTTCGCGCTCGGGCATTTCGCCGATGCGTCGAGCCATTTCCAGCGCGCAGCGCTGCTGCACGAGCGCTGCGTGCTGCTGATGCCGCGTCGCACCGCGCAGCGTGTCGCGCTGCCCGACGACTACGTGCTCGATGGCGACGCGCCCGACACACTGCGCTTCGTCGCGGTCACGTCGCATCCGCAATCGATGCAGTTGCTGGAACGGCACGGGCTGATGCCGCGCGTGCGCGCGGCGCTACCCGATTTCATGGTGGTGCCCGCGCTGCTGCAGGACGGCGACTACGCGCTGATCCTGCCGGAGACGATCGCGATCACGTTCGCGGCGCGGCAGCCGTGCACGCTGTACGAGATCGCCGATGCCGGCGAATGGGCGGTGAACGCGTACTGGCACCGGCGTTTCGACGCCGACCCCGGCCATCGCTGGCTGCGTGCGCTGCTGCTCGAGCTGTTCAACATCGGCGAGCTGGCGCCGTTCGACGCATGGCTCGCGCCGCAGCCGCCCGCCTGCGCATAGCGGCGCAAGCGGGTACGGGTATGCGCACGGGCGCGGGGTGGCCGAAACCGTCAGAACGACGTGAGAATGCCCGCGACGATCGAACTGGCCGTCGCGCCGGGCTTGGCAACCGCGACGCCGCCACCCGCCGCACCGTTGACAACGAAGCGCGCATGCGCGCCGTTGCGCACCATCGCGGCGCCCGTGTACAGCACCGTGCGCTTCGACAGCGGATAGTCGAGGCGGATGCCGTACGAATCGGCGTTGCCGTCGCTGTCCGCGACCTTGCGGTAGTGGCCGACGCTCAGCAACAGCGACGCACGCCCGATCGGCACCGTCGCGCTCAGCTCCATGATGTCGCTGTGCGGATACGCGCTCTGGCTGTCGATCGCGGTCGCGACGTCGGGGCCGCCGCGATGACGCATGTACAACGCGGCCACCTTCACGACGCTGAAGTCGTACGAAATCGCGCCCAGCGTGTAGTTGCCGTTCGCGGCCGGGCTGGTATCGCCGAGCGCGGATGCGGCCACCGGGCTGAACTTCTGCTGCATGTAGTCGACGTCGACCGACAGCCCGCCTTGCACGTAGTTGAGCCCCGCGCCGTAGGTATCGCCGAGCGTCGCCGGCTGCCCGGCCGCGCCGTTGGTGCCGCGCGCGGCCATCGCGCGCAGCATGAAGCCCGCGTAGCGCGGCGACGTGTAGCGCATCGAGTTGCGCACGCGCAGGAACGCGGGCCCGACGAAGTTGTTCGTTGCATTGCCCCACGCGAGCCCCGCGCCGAGGCCCGGCAGGCTGTACGTGACGAGCGTCGTGTGCAGGATCGTGTACAGCTCGCCGAACTGCACGCCGCCGAACGGCCCCGTGATACCGACCCACGCCTCGCGGCCGAACAGTGCGCTGCTGTTCGACAGCGCACCGCTTCCCGCATTGAAGCCATCCTCCAGCTTGAAGATCGTCGCGTAGCCGCCGCCGAGATCCTCGACGCCCTTCAGCCCCCACTGCGACGCGAACAGGTTGCCGCTGCCCATGCGCGTCACGTGGTTCGGCCCGGCGTTCGCGTATTCGATCGCGGTGTCGATGCGGCCGTAGAGCGTCACGCTCGATTGTGCGAATGCGGGCAGCGCCGCGCAGGCAAGCAGCGCGGCAAGCGGTACGGCAAGCCGGTCGGCCCGCCCGTTCGGTTGGTTCATCGTCGTCGTCCCGTAGAGTTTTCGGCGCCGGTCGGCGTTGCGCCGTGTGGTGTGAAGCGCGTTCGCCGCGAAGGGCCAACGCTGCCGATCAAAAACGGGCCGAGTCTAGGAACGACAATTTCGGACGTCGACGCAATGCGCTCTATAACGCTTATAGATGCGCCACATGATGCGTGCGCGCCCCGCCACAGGCGCGCTGCGCGGCGGCCGGCGCGCGGGACCCTGGTGTTTTCTTTATCCGGGTCGGTAAATGCCCGTGTGGTGCGGCTGTCACTCCGGCTATGGCGGCCGAATTTGGCCGACTACGCTGCGTCTCCGACACGTGCCCCCGCACGCTTTCGCGCCGCGACGGCGCCCGGCCCGCCAAGGCCGCTGCCGCGCTTTTCCACCGCCCGCTCCTGGAGAATCCGCATGTCCGCATCCACGGCCCGCGCTGCCGACGGCAAGCGCTATACGTACGAATGGTATGTCGTCGTCATCTGCATGCTCGCGTATGTCTTTTCGTTCGTCGACCGCCAGGTCCTCGTGCTGATGATCGAGCCGATCAAGCGCGACCTGCACCTGTCCGATACGCAGTTCAGCCTGCTGAACGGCTTCGCGTTCTCGCTGTTCTATGCGGTGATGGGGCTGCCCGTCGCCTATCTCGCCGACCGTTACGCGCGGCCGCGGATCATCTCGCTCGGCATCGCGCTGTGGAGCGTCGCGACCGCCGCGTGCGGGCTCAGCCAGCATTTCGTGCAGATGTTCATCGCGCGGATGGGCGTCGGTGTGGGCGAAGCCGCGCTGTCGCCCGGCGCGTATTCGATGCTCGCCGACTACTTCCCGAAGGAGAAGCTCGGACGCGCGATCGCCGTGTATTCGCTCGGCTCGTTCATCGGCGGCGGCGTCGCGTTCCTGATCGGCGGCTACGTGATCGCGCTGCTCAAGCATGCGAGCGCGTTCACGCTGCCGGTGGTCGGGCAGGTGCATGCATGGCAGGTCACGTTCCTGATCGTCGGGCTGCCGGGGATCTTTGTCGCGCTGCTGTTCGCCGCGACCGTGCGCGACCCGCAGCGCAAGGGGCTCGCGCAGGATCGCTCGGGCGCCGTGCGGCGCGTGTCGATGCGCGATTCACTGCGCTTCGTCGGCACGCATCGCGCGACCTTCTCGTGCCACTACCTCGGCTTCTCGTTCTACGCGATGGCGCTGTACTGCCTGCTGAGCTGGACGCCCGCGTTCTATATCCGCCACTTCGGGATGACGGCCGTCGAAGCCGGCTACACGCTCGGCATCGTGCTGCTGGTGGCGAACACGGCCGGCGTGTTCTGCGGCGGCTGGCTCAACGACTGGCTGCTGCGACGCGGCCGCGAGGATGCGCCGATGCGCGCCGGCGCGATCGGCGCCGCGTGCATGGTGATTCCCGCGACGCTGTTCACGCAGCTCGACTCGCTGCCCGCGTCGCTCGCGACGCTCGTCGTCGCGATGTTCTTTGCGTCGTTCCCGATGCCGACGTCCACCGCCGCGATGCAGACGCTCGCGCCGAACCAGATGCGCGCGCAGATCTCCGCGCTGTTCCTGCTCGTGTCGAACCTGATCGCACTCGGGATCGGCACGACCATCGTCGCGCTGTTCACCGATCGCGTGTTCGGCGCGCCGGCGGCGGTCGGTCACTCGATGTCGATCGTCAACGTCGCGGCCGCCACGCTCGCGGCGTTGCTGCTCGCCGCCGGGTGCCGACACTATCGCCGCAGCCTCGATCGCGAACGCGGCCATGCGTCGGCAGCCACGCCGCACGCGGCCGAGGCCGGCAACGCGGTCGCCGCGCGCTGCACGCCGGGCGCCATCGGGCGCCATCGGTCACGATCGGCCGCCCGACCATCATCCATCCCACTGATTCAGGCATCGCTTTTTAATCGATTTGATTTATGCGATGCCCATCCCTATTCTCGATCGCATGACGGTGCGGTGTCTGCCGCGCCGCGTTCCCCCAACCCCACGGATTGACCCATGCAAGCGAACCGCCACCAAGTCCGGATCGACGCGCTGATCGACGCGGCGCAGGACATCCGCTGTTTCCGGGTTTCGCGCGTCGACGGCCAGCCGTTCGACGCATACGAACCGGGCGCCCATATCGATGTGACCGCGCCGTCCGGCATCACGCGGCAATACTCGCTGTGCGGCAACCCCGACGAGCGCGGCAGCTACCTGTTCGCGGTGAAGAAGGAAGCGCAGTCGCGCGGCGGCTCGCGTTCGCTGCACGACGACGTGCAAGTCGGCGCCGAGCTGTCGATCGGCGCGCCGCGCAACCTGTTTCGTCTGACGGATGACGCGAGCGAGCACGTGCTGATCGCGGCCGGCATCGGCATCACGCCGCTGCTGTCGATGGCGTATGCGCTGCACCGGCGCGGCGCGCGCTATCGGTTGCACTACTTCGCGCGCAGCCGCGAGCACGCGGCCTTCGTCACCGAACTGTCGGCCGAGCCGTTCGCGTCGCACGTGACGTTCCACTACGGCATCGAGCCCGCTGCGCTCGCGGCCGAGCTGGGCCGCTGCGTCGAATCGGTCGACGCGCATGCACACGTCTATACGTGCGGCCCGGGGCCGTTCATGGATGCGGTCGTCGCGGCGGCCGCGACGCGCTTGCCTGACGATTCGATCCATCTCGAACGCTTCGCGGCGGAACCGGCCGCCGCCGATGCCGGCAACACGGATGCCGGCGCCGGTCCGGCCGCCGACGGTTTCGAAGTGCGCCTGCAGCGCAGCGGACAATCGGTGCGCGTCACGCCCGACACGTCGATCGTCGACGCGCTCGCGCGCATCGGCATCGAAGTCGACACGTCATGCGGCGAAGGCGTGTGCGGCACCTGCATGGTGCCCGTGATCGACGGCGAGCCCGATCATCGCGACCATTGCCTCAGCAAGGCCGAGCGCGCGAGCAACACGGTGATCTGCTGCTGCGTGTCGCGTGCGCGCTCGGCGGTGCTCGTGCTCGATCTCTGATCTCTGACGCGCGCGGCACGAGCGACGCCGGTTCGTCACGTCGCGCGCCTTCGAAACGCTCGATGACCTCCACCGCCAGCTAGCACATCCCACGCGTTGCCCGCGCCTCATGGATCACGCGTCGTCGAACCGCTCGACGAGTTCGGCCAGCAGGTTGCGCATCCACGCATTGCCCTCGTCCTCGTGGAAATGCTCGTGCCAGTGCATCGTCACCGGTGCGGGCGGCAGCGTAACGGGCAGCTCATACAGGCGGAACGCATTGTCGCGGTTCAGGATCTGCGCGAGCCGCTTCGGCAGCGTCGCATAGAGATCCGTGACCGACAGCACGCTCGGCAGCGCGACGAAGTGCGGCACTTCGAGCGCGATGTTGCGGCCCACGCCCTGCGCGCGCAGCGCATCGTCGAGCGCGTGGTGGCTGTGCTCGACCGATTTCACGTTGACGTGCGCGGCGCGCACGAACTGGTCGAGGCTCAGCGCGGCGCCGCTCGGCACCCCGCGCCGGCGGCCCGTCATGCACACGTAGGTTTCCTCGAACAGCGTCTGGTGACGCGTACGCGGCATCAGCTCCGGCAGGTTGCCGATCGCGAAATCCAGCCGGCTCGCGCGCAGCGCTTCCTCGATCTCCTCCACCGGCAGCGGCTGCACGCTCAGCGTCACGCGCGGCGCGCGCTCGCGCAGCGCCTGGCAGATCGCCGGCAGGTACGCCATCTCGCCCGCATCCGACAACGACAGCCGGAACGTGCGCGTGCTGGTGGCCGGATCGAAGCGCTCCGCGTAGCGCAGCGCCACGCGCACCATGTCGAGCGCCTTGCCGACGATCCCCGCGAGTTCGAGCGCGACCGGCGTCGGCTGCATGCCCGCGCGCGTGCGCACGAACAGCGGATCGTCGAACAGCGTGCGCAACCGGCCGAGCGAATAGCTGACGGCCGGCTGCGACAGCGCGAGCCGCTCGCCGGCCTTCGTCAGGCTGCGCTCCTCGACGATCGCCTGGAACACGCGCAACAGGTTCAGATCGAGATGATCGACCGATGTCATCGTTGCCTCCATCATTTGCCGCATTTATTGACCGGCCAATTTTAGATCAATTTGACGGATATGTAGTGGGAGACGAGACTGGGTACTCGAAACCGCGCGCTGCGCGGCCCGATTTCGCGACTCTTTCCCCCACACGACGATGAGCGACATTTCCTACCAGACGATCGACACCAGTGCGCTGCATGGTCTCGCGCAACCCGACCGCATCGCGCCGGCGATGTATCACGATCCCGCGCTGTTCGAAGCCGAGCTCGACCGCATCTTCTACCGCACCTGGATCTGGGTCGCGCACGAAAGCGAGCTGCCGAACCCGGGCGACTTCATCACGACGACGATCGGCCGGCAGCCGGTGATCGTCGTGCGCGACAAGACCGGCGAGATCAACGTGCTGCAGAACCGCTGCCGCCACCGCGGCGCGACCGTGTGCGAATCGCACAAGGGCAACGCGAAGGGCTTCACGTGCCCGTATCACAGCTGGTCGTACGCACTCGACGGCACGCTGCGCGCGCTGCCGTACGGCGACGGCTACGAAGGCGTGTGCGAGAAAGGCGACCTGCCGCTCGTGAAGCTGCGCGTCGGCGTGTACCAGGGGCTGATCTTCGCGAGCTTCAACGACGACATCGAATCGCTCGAGGATTTCCTCGGCGGTGCGAAGCCGTGGATCGACCTGTTCATGAAACAGGGCGCCGGCTACCCGATCAAGGCAAACGGCGAGCACAAGTTCAAGTTCAAGGGCAACTGGAAGATCCAGCTCGAGAACACGACCGACCTCTATCACTTCCCGGTCGTGCACAAGTCGTGGATGAAGTCGATCGACGACGAGACGGCGGCCGCGATCACGAGCTTCATGACGAGCGAGGACGCGTTCTGCCGCGGGCTCGGCAACGGCCACAGCCTCGCAGTGCTGATGCCCGAGCTGATCGACCTCGACGAGGACGACGGCGCGCCGCTGGCCGAGCGCTTCGCACCGCTCGCGGCCAAGCTCGCCGAGCGCCACTCGCCGGAGGAAGTGCGCCGCATCGTGCGCTCGCTGATGGGCGTCGGCTTCAACCTGAACCTGTTCCCGAACCTCGCGCTGTCGATGGCGTTCTTCCGCGTGCTGCGGCCGATCTCGGCGAACGAAACCGAGATCCGCCACGTCGCGCTCGCGATGAACGGCGGCCCCGACGAAGCGAACCGCGAGCGGCTGCGCATCCACGAGCACTTCCAGGGCCCGTTCGGTTTCGGCAGCCCCGACGACGCGGAAGCATGGGAGCGCGTACAACGCGGCGCGCATGCGGGCCCCGACGTGCCGATCCTCGTGAATCGCGGGCTGAACCGCGAGACGACCGCCGCGAACGGCGAAAAGACCGCGCATGCGACCGACGAAACCGGCATGCGCGAGGCCTACCAGCAATGGCGCAAGATGATGGAGCAACAATAATGGACGACCGCAACGCCCTCTTTTCCGAGCAGACCTTCGCCCGCGCGGTCGAATTCGTGTGGCGCGAGGCCGAGATGCTCGACCGCCGCGACTATCGCGCGTGGCTCGACCTGTGGGAGCCGGCCGGCCACTACGTGGTGCCGATCGACCCCGACACGACCGACTTCGCCGCCACGCTGAACTACGTGTTCGACGACCAGGACATGCGCGAGAAGCGCGTGCAGCGGATGGTGTCCGGCTACTCGGCGTCGGCGACCGACGCCGCGCGCACGGTGCGCACGGTGTCGCGCTTCACGCTGGAAAGCGGCAGCGCCGACACCGTCGAGCTGAAATCGGCGCAGGTCGTCGTCGCATACAAGCGCGGCGTCGCGACGCTGTTCGCGGCCGATGTCACGCACAAGCTGCACGTCGATGCCGAAGGCGAGCTGCGGATCGCCGAGAAGGTCGTGCGCCTGATCGATTCGACCGAAGCGCTCAGCGCGATCGGCTTCCTGCTGTAAGCGGCCGCCGGTTCGCCGTCGCCAACGCAACGGTGAGCTGGCCACCTTCACCTGTAAGCGGCCACCGGTTCACCGTCGCCAGCGCAACGGCGAGCCGGCCACCTTCACCTGTAAGCGACCACCGGTTCGCCGTCGCCAACGCAACGGTGAGCTGGCCACCTTCACCTGTAAGCGGCCACCGGTTCGCCGTCGCCGCCGCAACGGTGAGCCGGCCACCTTCACCTGTAAGCGACCACCGGTTCGCCGTCGCTAGCGCAACGGTGAGCCGGCCACCTTCACCTGTAAGCGACCACCGGTTCGCCGTCGCCAGCGCAACGGTGAGCCGGCCACCTTCACCTTTCCCGACGACCATGCCCACACTCGAAGTTTTCCTGCCGGCCGGCCATGACGACGCCCGCAAGGCCGAACTGATCACACGGCTGACCGGTGCGACCGTCGAATCGATCGGCGCACCGATCGATTCGGTGCGCGTGCTGCTGACCGAATTGCCCGCGACGCACATCGGCCTCGGCGGCCGCAGCGCCGCGGACGGCGCGCCGCCGTCGTTGCCCGTGATCGTCGCGATCCTGATCGCCGGCCGCACCGACGAACAAAAGCGCGCGCTGATCGCTGCGTTGTCGGAGACGAGCGCCAATGTGCTCGACGCGCCGCTGCAAGCCACCCGCGTGATGATCAAGGACATCTCGACCACCGATTTCGGCATCGGCGGGCAAACCGCACGGGCGCTCGGGCGCTGATCATGCGCTGCGCGCGTGCCTGCCCGCTCATGCGCAACGGCCGCCGAGCGGCCGCGGCATCAAGCGTTCGCCCGCGACTATGCGTCTGCCTGAGCCTTCGTTCCAGCGAGCGGCAGCGTCACGCGGCAGTCGAGCCCGCCGCCGTCGGCCGGGCTTGCGGCGATCCGGCCGCCGTGGCGCGTGACGATGCTCTTGCACAGCGACAGCCCGATTCCGTTGCCGCCGGCCTTCGACGACGAGAAGCCGTCGAACAGCCGGTCGTGCGCATCGGCCGCGATACCCGGGCCGTTGTCGATCGCGCGCAGCTCGGCATGTCCGGCGACGTTCGCGGTGCCGAGCGTCAGCGTGCGCGGCACGCGTTCGCAACCGGCGAACGCCTCGATCGCATTGAACGCGAGATTCAGGATCACCTGCCCGATCAGTACGCGCTCGCAGCGGATCGGCAGCGGCGCATCGGCCTGCACGATCGTGACCGTCACGCCGGCCTCCTTCGCGCGCAGCTCGATGAAGTACGCGACGTCCGCGAGGATGTCGCGCAGGTCGGCGAGCGCAACGACCGGCTCGCGCTTCACGATGAACTCGCGCACGCTCTTGATGATCAGCGCCGCATGCTCGGCCTGCCGGTCCGCGCTGCGCAGCCCCCAGATCGCGTCGTCGATGGCGCCGCGCGTGTTCAGCCGCTGCACCGCGCCTTCGATGAAATTGCGCACGGCCGCGAGCGGCTGGCTCAGCTCGTGCGCGATCACGCTCGCCATCTCGCCCATCGCGTTGTAACGGCCCGCGTGTTCGAGCATGCGTGCTTCCGCGCGGCGCGCATCCTCGATCGCGACTTCGTCGCTCACGTCGCGGAACTGCACGAGCAGCCCGTCGAGATCGTCCTCGATCTCGACCTGCCGGCACAGGATGCGCAGCCAGCACGGCGAGCCGTCGCGCCGCACGATCCGGTAGCGCTGCGGCGCAGAGGGATACGCGGACGGCGCATCGCGCAGTTGCGCGACGAGCCGGTCGCGATCGGCTTCGGAGCAGTAGTCGAGCACCTCGCCGAGCGCTTCGTCGGGCGCGAGCCCGAGCACGCGGCGGCCCGACTCGCTGATGAACTGCACACCGCCGTGCGGCGTCACGACCGCAATGCCCTCGTCGAGATCCTGCATGAATTCGCGCAGCCGCGCCTCATAGCGGCGCAGTTGCTGGCGCACCGCCTCTTCCGCGCTGATGTCGCGGAACTGCACCATCACGACGTCGCGCCCGCGCAGCGGCACGTAAGTGGCGGTCGCCTCGGACAGCATGTCGACGCCCGTGCGCGACCGGTAGCACCACTCGTACACCTGCGGCCCGTCGACGAGCGCGCGGTCCCACGCACTCACGGCGATCTCGCGCTGGTATTTCGGTTCGGGGCGCGTCATGTCCGGCGCCTTCAGCGGCAGCAGCTCCTCGACGGAAAACCCGAGCGCGATGCACGCGGCGCGGTTCGCCCACACGATCGCCTTGGTGTGCGCGTCGTGCAGCAGCACGCAGGTCGTCAGCGCGTCGAGCAGCCGGTGGAAATCGTCTTCGTCGGGGAAACTCATGATCGGCTTCGGATGAGGTCGCGCGGCATCGCGCGACCGGAAACCCAACATAGCACCGGCGCGCGCCGCCCGCATCTGAAGATTTCTTTAGTGCAGCACGGAACGTCACCAGTCGCACGGCCCAACGCACCAATTGCTGCGCGTTTTCGGCGTTTCTAGACTGATTGCAATGTCATGCGATGCGCATGCGACCCAAGCAATCGAACCCCATTCGCCCCCCAGGAGACAGCCATGCCCCACGCCGCCCTCGCCCTCGACACCGCACCGAGTGCTCCCCACGCGGCCAGCGAACCGGCCGCCCGGCTGTCGCCGCTCGACGCCGTGATCGAGACCGTCGCCGCGCGCCGCGAAGAATTCGACCGCCTGTCGCACGTGCCGCGCGACGTGATCGCGCTGTTCAAGGAGGCCGGCATCTATCGCGCGGGCACGCCGCGCCGTTTTGGCGGCGATGCGCTCGCGCCGACCGCGTTCCTCGACATGATCGAGCGGATCGCGACCGCCGACGGCTCGGCCGCGTGGGTCGCGAGCTTCGGCTCCGCGAACGTGTATCTGGCCGCGCTGCCGCTCGACACCCAGGCCGAACTGTATGCGAGCGGCCCCGACCAGGTGTTCGCGGGCGGCCTGTTTCCGGTGCAACCGGCCCAGCCTGCGCCGGGCGGCTGGCGCGTGAACGGCACGTGGAAATTCGCGAGCGGCTGCAAGGGGGCCGACTGGCTCGGCGTCGGCATCGCCGTGCCGGGCGCGCAGGACGCCGCGCCGAACAAGCCGCGCACGGCCGTGTTCCGCGCCGATCAGGTCGAGATCGTCGAGAACTGGAGCGTGGTCGGCATGCAGGGCACCGGCAGCCACGACCTGCGCGTCGACGATCGCTTCGTGCCCGAAGCATGGACCTTCGTGCGCGGCGGCGAGCCGACCGTCGACGAGCCGCTGTACCGCTATCCGACCGTCGCGTATGCGGCGCAGGTGCTGGCCGTCGTGAACCTCGGCCTCGCACGCGCAGCGCTCGACGTCGTGAACCGGATGTCGGGCGGCCGGCAGACGACGACCGGCGCGCCGCGTCTCGCCGATCGTGCGTACTACCGCATCGAACTCGCGAAGGCCGAAGCGCAACTGCGCTCGGCACGCGCGTTCTTCTACGACGCAACCGACGGCGTGTGGCAATCGATCCTCGCCGGCAACCCGGTGACGCCCGACCAGGTCAGCCTGCTGCGGCTCGCGGCCACGCAGATCGCACGCGAAGGCGCGAGCGTCGTCGAACGTGCGTACCGCCTCGGCGGCACGGCGGCGATCTATCGCACGCACCCGCTGCAGCGGCTGCTGCGCGACGCGATGGTCGTCACGCAGCACGCGTTTCTCGGCGAAGGCAACTTCGACGGCGCCGGTGCGGTGTTCACCGGCGTCACGCCGTTTCCCGGCTATCTGTAACCTGCGTCCGACCGACGCAATTTTTCCGAACGTGCATGACGCCGATGCCGAAGCGCTTTCGCCGGCCGGCTCGTGCACTCAACCGATTCTTCTGGAGAACCCGAGATGTCCGATTCGAATCCGCTGCCGCTGCGCGTCCTGTTCTGCTGTGGCGTGTCGCAAAACTTCTTCGACCTGCCGCGCGAGAAGATCGGCGAAGTGTGGCAGGCGTATGGCGCGATGCTCGCCGCCGTCGAAGCGATGCCCGGCGTGCGCGTGCTCGGCGTGATGGATGACGACCGCCTCGTGGTCGGCCAGGCCGACGGCGCGCCGTGGACCTTCTACATCATGGCCGACGTCGCCGACTTCGACACGACGGTCGCCGTGTGCAACCTGTATCGCACGACGCCGGTCGGCGAATACAACCTGTGGCGCTACGGCAAGATCGAAGCGCGCGTCGGCCGTGCGCTGACGGTGCCGCCGGCCGCGAAGCCGGCCGCGTGAGGCGCGCGATGACCGACCTGTCTCCCGGCCTGATCGACGCGCTCGCGCAGCGCCTGGCGGCGCTCGACGCCGAGCGCGCGGTGCGCGCGACGATCACGCGCTACATGGCGCTGTGCGACGTGCCCGAGGATGCCGGCGACGGCCCGTCGCTTGCCGAGCTGTTCACGTCCGATGCCGTGTGGGAAGGCATCGGCCCGCAGTATGCGCACAAGTTCGGCCGTCTCGAAGGCACGGCCGCGATCGTCGCGATGCTGGGCCGCTACCTGCCGCCCGATCCGCACTTCTCGGCGAACCTGCATTTCCTGACGTCGGAGTCGATCGAGATCGGCGCCGGTAACGCAAGCGCGCGCGGCCGCTGGATCATGCTGCAGGCGTCGCGCTACGCGGACGGCTCGGCCGAACTGATCGCCGCGCGGCTGACCGTCGATTTCGCGCCGGCTGGCGACGACTCGACCTGGCTGATCCATCATTTCCGCACCGAACGCGTGCTCGACGGCCCGTGGCCGCTCGCCGCCGCGCCACGGTCCTGACGCTTTCCAACGCTTGCCCACGATACCGACCATGACAGGCTTCATCGACACCTTCACGCTCGGCGGCCCCGGCCCCACGATCGCGATCAAGGACACGATCGACATCGCAGGCTATCCGACCCGCGCGGCGAGCCGGGCGCTCGCCGATGCACCGCCGGCCACTCGGCACGCGGACGTGGTCCGCCTGCTGCTCGACGCCGGCTGGCAGATCGCCGGCAAGGCGAACATGCACGAGCTCGCGTTCGGCATGACCGGCATCAACGACTACACGGGCACGCCCGCCAATCCGCAGGACGCGACGCGCATTCCGGGCGGCTCGTCGAGCGGTTCCGCTTCGCTCGTCGGGCTCGGCACGGTCGATGCGGCGCTCGGCACCGATACGGGCGGTTCGATCCGAGGGCCGGCCGCCTGCTGCGGTGTGGCCGGACTGAAGCCGACGTTCGGCCGCGTGTCGCGGCGCGGCGTCGCGCCTGCCGAAACCACGCTCGATTGCGTCGGGCCGTTCGCACGCGATATCCGCACGCTGGTTGCGGTGATGGCCGCGATCGCGCCCGGCTTCGATCGTGTGCAAGCCGCGGCCTCTGCCGCAGGCTGCACGGTCGCGCACGTCACGGTCGATGCCGATCCGGCAATCACTGCCGCGCTCGACGCGGCCGTGCGCGCGTCGGGCCTGCGCTCGCACGCGGTCGTGCTCGACGAAATGCCGGCGTCATTCGCGGCAGGGCTCACCGTGATCAATGCGGAAACGTCGCGCGCGTTCGGCCATCTCGTCGAATCCGGCAAACTTGGCGCGGATCTCGATGCGCGATTGCGTGCAGCCGCAACGACCACACCTGCGGCATTGAAAGAAGCCGAAGCGGTACGTGCACGCTTCACCGCACAAGTCGACGCCGCGCTCGAACACGCGGACGTGCTCGTACTGCCCACGTTGCCCGCACTGCCGATCACGCTGCAGCAGGCGCGCGACGGCGTATCGGTGATTGCCATGTCATCGCTGATCCGCCCGTTCAACCTGAGCGGCCATCCGGCGCTCAGCCTGCCGCTGCCGCTGGCCGGTTCGCCGCTGAAGGCCGGCCTGCAGATCGTCGGGCGCAAGGGCGCGGACGAGCAGGTCTGCGCGATCGCGGCACACTTCGAAGCGGCACTTGCCGCATGAACCACGATGCGGGCACGGCTGTACCCAGCACGCGCTCGCGAACCAGGGAATCACGCACCATGTCAGACCGAGTCGTCCTCGTCACCGGCGCCGCGCGCGGGCTCGGCGCCGTCATCGCCGAACGTTTTCATGCAGCAGGCTACCGCGTCGCGCTGGCCGACATCGCCGCCGACGCCATCCAGGCGCATGCACGCGAACTCGATCCGAGCGGCGAACGCGCGATCGCGCTGCCGCTCGACGTCACGTCCAAACGCGACTTCGAAGCCGCGCGCGATGCGCTCGTCGCGCGCTGGGGCACGATCGACGTGCTCGTGAACAACGCGGGCGCATCGAAGGTCGTGCCCGCGATGGAGATCACGGCCGAGCAGTTCGACCAGGTGATCGACGTGAACCTGCGCAGCGTGCTGTTCGGCTGCCAGGTGTTCGGCCAGTACTTCGCGACGCGCGGCGCGGGCCGTATCGTCAACATCGCGTCGCTCGCCGGGCAGAACGGCGGCTCGGCGACGGGTGCGCACTACGCGGCCGCGAAGGGCGGCACGCTGACGCTGACCAAGGTGTTCGCGCGCGATCTCACCGCGCAGGGCGTGACCGTCAACGCGATTTCGCCGGGCCCGCTCGACCTGCCGATCGTGTATGAAAGCGTCGCACCGGAGAAGCTGCGCCAGGTGCTCGCGAGCCTGCCGGGCGGCAAGCTCGGCTCGGCCGGCTTCGTGGCGGATGCCGCCGTGCTGCTCGCATCGGGCGACGCGCATTTCGCGAACGGCGCGTGCTGGGACATCAACGGCGGGTTGTACATGCGTTGAGCACGACGGCCTCGTCGCGTCTCCTGCGACGTTCGGGGCCGGTTCACGCCAACGGCCGCCTATGCGCCGGCCCCGCGCACGGATTTCCCCGGACAGGGGAACCTACCCTAGCGCTGCGCGTCGCCGTCGTCGCCCCACACCACCATCACGTCGCGCACGAGCGCGGCGATCGACGTCGCGCCGAGCTTCTCCTTGATGCTCGCGCGATGCACGTCGACGGTCTTCACGCTGATCGACAGGTCCGACGCGATCTGCTTGCTGCCCTTGCCGTCCACCACGCCGCGCAGCACTTCCTTCTCGCGCGCGGTCAGCGCATCGAGCCGCTGCCGCAGCTCGCGGTGACGCTGGCTCACCGCATGCCGCTGCTGCGCGAGCCGCAGCGCGCGCTGCACGCGCTCGAGCATCTGCTGCGAGTTGTACGGCTTCTCGACGAAATCGATCGCGCCGTTCTGCAGCGCGCGCACGGACATCGGGATATCGCCGTGCCCGCTGACGAAGATCACCGGCAGCGTCGCACCGCGCGCGTTCAGTTCCGCCTGCACGTCGAAGCCGCTCTTCTCCGGCATCCGCACGTCGAGCACCAGGCACGCGGGCAGGTTCACGTCGAAGCGCGCGAGAAAATCGGTGGCGTTCGCGAATCCTTCGGACGCGATGCCGACCGATTCGAGCAGCCACGCGAGCGACGTCCGCATGCCGTTGTCGTCGTCGACGATGTATACGATCGGTACGGGTGACGTCATCGCGGGTGTCTCACTGAATATCGGTATCGGTATCGCACGCGCCGCATACGGGGCCGGGTGCCGGCTCGTCGCGCGCGTCGTTCGCTGGGGGTGTGCGGCACATCATAACGAGCCGAAAACCCGCTGAACACCCCTTCACGGGCCGCACGAACACACAATCTCATTTTTTTTCGCGCGGTGCGGCGCGCATCTAGGTAGAACCTTTAGACGCGTTGGCGAGAACGCCATCTTCATCGTCAATCGTGCGAATGGTCGCCGGCATTTTCGCGACGTACGCTTGGGTCATCGTCGGCGATCCGGCGCGGCGCCGGCAGCGCCGCACGATCGCCGCTTTCGTCCAATCAGGAGCGCCCATGTCTTCCACGACCGATATCCAGCGACCGGCACGCGTCGAGCCGACCGACGCGCAGAAGGCCTTCCGGCAAGCGATGGCCCACCTCGGCGCGGCCGTCAACGTGATCACCACCGCCGGGCCGCACGGCCGCTGCGGGATCACCGCGAGCGCCGTGTGCTCCGTCACCGACACGCCGCCGACGCTGCTCGTGTGCCTCAACCGGTCGAGCGCGATGCGTGAGACGTTCGAACGCAACCGCCACGTCTGCATCAACGTGCTGCCGGCCGAACACGAGCAGCTCGCGCGGCACTTCGCGGGCCTCACCGACCTGCCGATGGAGCGACGCTTCGAACTCCCCGTGTGGGATCGCGGCGAGCAGGACGTGCCCGTGCTGCGCGACGCGCTCGCGAGCCTGCAGGGCACGATCGCCGACATGAAGGAAGTCGGCTCGCATTCGGTGATGTTCATCGAGGCGACGTCGATCCGCGTGCGCGACGACGGCGACAGCCTGATCTACTTCAGCCGCGCGTTTCATCGCGTGTCGCGCACGGCGTGCGTGCGGTGAATCGCGCGGGAAGCGCGTGATTACGCGGCGGCCCGCAGCGCGCGCTGCCCGGCTGCGAGCACGGCACCGGCGAACAGCGTCAGCGCCGAATAGACGAGCCCGCGTGCGAGCCCCGCGCTGTCCGACACCCAGCCGATCGCGACCGGCCCCGCGATCTGCCCGAACGCAAAGACCGTCGTGAACGCGCTGATTCCTTTCGCCCAGCCGTCGGGCGGCAGGTTGTGGCGCACGAAGGCCGTCGTCGATGCAACGGCCGACAGGAACGTCGCGCCGAACAGCACACCCGATGCAAACGCGGCCACCGGATGCACGAACATCGCCGGCATCAGCGTCGCGATGCCGAGCAGTGCGTTGAGCACGGCGAGCGCCTGGCCGCCGCGCATCCGGTCGAGCAGCCCCGACCACAGCCGCGCCGACACGACGGTCGCGACGCCGAGCATCACGTAGAACGCGG
>NZ_JAAGPG010001045.1:0-1535 GCF_017104665.1 Burkholderia sp. Se-20378
AACAGCGCGACCCCGGGCGTGGCGGACGCATGCCCGTCGCGCCCGGCAAGCGACGGCGACAGCCGCCGCATCCGGGCGCGGATGCGCTGGGCCGGCGTGTGGCGCCCGCGATCGAACAGCGACGACAGCACGAGCCCGACCGCGAGGATCATCACGAACGCGCCCACCGCGAACAGGTCGGCGGCCCTCATTGCCGGAACACCTCGGCGAGCGCATCCTCGACGCCGTAATACGCGGCGCGCGCCGCGAATCCGGGCCGCAATGGCGATGCCTCGAACACGCCCTTCACCGAATCGCGCGTCGTGTCTCCCTCCTGGCGAAACGCGAACAGGTCCTGCGTAATCACCACCTCGCCTTCCATCCCGACGATCTCGGTGATCCGCGTGACGCGCCGCACGCCGTCGCGCATCCGCTCGATCTGCACGAACAGGTGCACGGCGCTCGCGATCTGGCGCCGGATCGACAGCAGCTGCAGGTTCGCGTTCGCCATCATGACCATGCTCTCGAGCCGGCTGATCGCATCGCGCGGCGAATTCGCGTGAATCGTCGTCATCGAGCCGTCGTGCCCCGTGTTCATCGCCTGCAGCACGTCGAACGCCTCGGGGCCGCGAATCTCGCCGAGGATGATGCGGTCGGGCCGCATCCGCAGCGCGTTGCGCACGAGATCGCGCTGCGAGATCCCGCCGAGCCCTTCGGTATTTTCCGGCCGCGTCTCGAGGCTCACGACGTGCGGCTGCAGCAACTGCAGCTCGGCCGCATCCTCGATCGTCACGATCCGTTCGTGCTGCTCGATATGCTGCGACAGCGCGTTGAGCAGCGTCGTCTTGCCCGAGCCGGTGCCGCCCGAGATCACGATGTTCAGCCGGCACGCGCACGCGACCTTCAGCACCTGCAGCATCGGGGGCGAGATGTTGCCCTGCTGCGCCATCCGCGCGAGCGTGATGTCGCGCTTCGCGAACTTGCGGATCGAGATCGACGGGCCGCGCATCGCAATCGGCGGCAGCACGACGTTCACGCGGCTGCCGTCGGCGAGCCGCGCATCGACCATCGGGCTGCTCTCGTCGACGCGACGCCCCACCGCCGCCGCGATCCGCTGCGCGACGCTCGCCACGTGCGCATCGTCGCGGAATTTCAGCGACGTGAGTTCGAGCCGGCCCGCGCGCTCGACGTAGACCTGGTCGGGCCCGTTGACGAGGATGTCGGTGACCGTATCGTCGGCGAGCAGCGGCTCGATCGGCCCGACGCCGAACATGTCGTTCAGGATCGCATCGACGATCAGCACCTGCTCGCCGGCCGTGATCTTCAGGCGCTCGCGATCGACCGTGTGCGCGGCCACCTGTTCGATGCCCGCGCGCACTTCGTCGCGCGTCTTCATCAGCGCCGCCGACATGTTCATCGACGCAAACACGGCGCTGCGGATCGCGTCGAACTTGTTCGACCGGATCAGCGCCTCGTGCGTGTCGGCCGCCACGGGCGCGCGGGCCGGGGTCGGGGCGAGTGCGTCCGCCGGGGCCGGTTCGGGCTCGCGCGTCGCG
>NZ_JAAGPG010001046.1:0-1523 GCF_017104665.1 Burkholderia sp. Se-20378
CCGTGAAGGGGCCTGCTTCGTCGGCGCCACGCCGGAACGGCTCGCGCGTGTCGCGGCCGGCGACGTGCGCACACATGCGCTGGCCGGAACGATCCGGCGCGGCACCACGCCCGACGACGATCGCGCACTCGGCGCAGCCTTGATGGATTCCGCAAAGGAACGGTTCGAACACGCGCTCGTCGTCGACGCGATCCGCGCGGCGCTCGCACCGCTGTCACGCGCGCTCGACGTGCCCGAGCAACCGTCGCTGCACCGGCTGCCGAGGCTGCAGCACCTGAGCACGCCCATCCGCGCAACGCTGAAGGCGGATGCGACGCTGCTGCAGGTCGTCGCGGCGCTGCACCCGACGCCGGCGGTGGCCGGCCATCCGCGCGCCGAAGCGCTCGACCACATCCGTGCGCATGAAGGCTTCGATCGCGGCTGGTATGCGGCGCCCGTCGGCTGGATCGATGCGCACGGCAACGGCGACTTCATCGTCGCGCTGCGCTCCGCGCTGGTCGACGGCGGCGCCTGCCGGTTGTTTGCGGGCTGCGGCATCGTCGCCGATTCCGAGCCGGTCAACGAATATCAGGAGACCGAACTCAAGTTGTCGGGCATGCAGGCAGCGATCCGCGTGCGCGACGGCGCTACGCACGTGCGCACCGGCGAGCCTGCGTCGTCTGCGGCCGGCTGACCCTGCCGGGAAACAAACGTGCGCGCGGCCGCAGCGCCGCGCTCACGCACCATGCCAACGACTGGTTGCAAGAAACGGGTCGGTTACCAGCTATATCCGTATCCCGCACCGTAAGTCTTGTTGTTCCCCGACACGCCGATTCCCAGCTTGAGGATGCCGTTGGTCGTGATGTGCGCGCTTGCGCCAAACGCCATGCCCGACTCTCCGGCAAACCTGGCGACGCCGACGGCGACGTTGATCGTCTTGCCGGGTTCTACCTGCGGCATCATGGTCAGCGCAGTCGCCGCGGCGATACCCTGGCGCGCCATCTGGTCGGTCTGCTGCAGTTGCGAGCCCAGCGAGTTGATCTGCGCCTGCTGGCCCGACAGTGCCGTCGACATCGTCGACTGCACCGCCGTCAACTGGTTCAAGTTGACCGCATCGGTCCCTTGCGTCCCAGGCGCGACATTCACAATCTGGCGCTGCTGCGTGTTGTTGCCGACCGACACCACGTTCTGGCGGCCGCCGTCCGTCGAATTCGCGCCGATCGCCACCGAGTTCGAACCGGTGGTCACGGTCGGCAGGTCGGTTCCCTTCCCGTTCATGTCGGCCGCGATACCGTTGCTGTTTGCCGCGCGCGTCTGGTTGTTGTTGATCGTCGTCGACAGCGAGTTCAACGTGTTGTTGATGTTCGTCACGCCAGTCGACAGCGAGGCCACGTTGCTGTTCGTCGTGCTCAGGCCGGTGGACAGCGAGCCGATGCCGGTCGAGGTCGACGTCGACAGCGAGTTGACGTTGCTGTTCGTCGAGCTCAGGCCCGTCGACAGCGAGTTGATCGCGGTCGAGGTCGACGTGGACAGCGAGGCCACGT
>NZ_JAAGPG010001047.1:0-265 GCF_017104665.1 Burkholderia sp. Se-20378
GTCTCGGTCGATGAGTGAGTGCAACTAGACGTGTGTGCTGGAGTCGTGCGGATGGGGCTGGGTGAACAGGTGTAGTGGTGGAGGCAGGGAGAGTTGTGCGAGTTCGAGGAGGTCTGTGTGAAGGGGCGCGGGTGATGGTTGGGGTGAGAGGCAGGGGTACGCTGATCAGAGGTGGAATGTAGCGGGCTGTGAGGTGAGGTAGGGGTGCGAAAGTCTGTTTGTTTTTTTTTTTTAATGATCCGGCGCCCACCGAGCTCTGCACGCT
>NZ_JAAGPG010001048.1:0-1134 GCF_017104665.1 Burkholderia sp. Se-20378
TGTGAAATGTCGCGGTGCGTGCGTTGCGCGTGGCTGCATCGCGACGACAGGTGATTGTCAGGCAGCCGAGCGGTAACGATGCGACTGCATGCGCATGCGTACGCGCCCGGCCGAAATCGCGCGCGGCTCGGGCACCACCGTGTCGTGAGGGAACATTTCCTGCCGGAATTCGCCGTTTTCGTCGAACCACTGGCAGATCAGCCAGTCGCCGTCGTCGAATACGACCGGCCCGGCATAAGTGACGGTCATGCGCGGCCCGCCCGTCTTCAGCGTCACGACATCGCCGACGCGAAACCTGACGCGTTGATTTTCTCGGTTCGTCATCGCTCTCTCAGCATTTTTATATATCGATATTCCCGGTGGCTTACCAGCCGTTCATTCGAACGTGCCGCAGATTATCAATCAAAAAACCGGCCGGCAACTCCCGCGTTCAAAAACATACCGACCGGGGAAATGCAACAATGCGCAGCATCGACGCGCACGGCGGGTGCCCGATCGCCCGATCCGGCGCGGTTTGCGCGCCGGCAAGGGTCGAACGGGCGGAATGCGGAGAATAGACGATGTATTTTGCGTCGTCACCGACGTTTAATCCGGACGCGAAATCGGTTGATTATTGTCAATCAACGTTTCGACTGGAAACGATCCCACCGTTTATTTACGCTCATTCTCCGAACAAAACCGGCGAATTATCGGGTGACGCAAACCAGCGGTTGATATCGCGCCCGGGCACGGCAGCTTGCGTAAATGTAAACGTGCCGTCCTGCGCCATCTCCTTCGCCGCGCGCAAAAAGGCGCCGAGCGCGGCCCGCGCCAGCGCGCCGCCGACGCTCACCCGCTTCACGCCGAGCGCCGCCAGCGCATCGAGGCTCAGCAATCCGCCCTGCAGCCCCATCACGACGTTCACGGGCGCGCCGACCGCCTGCGTCACCGCCGCGATCTCGTCCGCATCGGTGATGCCCGGCGCGTACAGCACGTCGGCGCCCGCGTCGCGATCGGCGACGAGCCGCGCGATCGTGTCGGCGAGGTCGTGGCGGCCATGCAGGTAGTTTTCGCAGCGCGCGGTCAGCGTGAACGGGAACGGCAGTGCGCGAGCCGCGTCGACGGCGGCCGCGATGCGCCCGATCGCCGCTTGAC
>NZ_JAAGPG010001049.1:0-1511 GCF_017104665.1 Burkholderia sp. Se-20378
CACGCGCTGCACCGCATACGCGGCGTCGAGCGCATCTCCGCCGAGCGCCGCGATCGCGTCGCGCACCGGCGCGCACGGCACGCCGTCGCGCTCGGCCGCCCACAACGCGTCGGCGATCGCCTGCACCGCATTCCGGTCGAATTCGCTCATGCGACCCTCACGCAGACGTTGGTGGTTTCCGAATAGAAATCGAGCGAGTGACGCCCGCCCTCGCGGCCGATGCCCGACAGCTTGGTGCCGCCGAACGGCGTGCGCAGGTCGCGCACGAACCATGCGTTCAGCCACACGATGCCCGTCTCGATCCGCTTCGCGACGCGATGGCCGCGTGCGAGGTGCGTCGTCCACACGCTCGCCGCCAGGCCGTACGCGCTGTCGTTCACGCGGCGGATCACTTCGTCCTCGCTGTCGAACGGCGCGACGTGGCACACGGGCCCGAAGATCTCCTCGGTCACGCAGCGCGCGGTGTCGGGCAGCCCGGTCCAGATGGTCGGCTGCACGAATGCGCCGTCGTCGCGCGCATCGCCGAACGTGGGCGCACCGCCGCCCGTCACGACGGTCGCGCCTTCTTCAACGGCCAGCCGGAAATACGACAGCACCTTGTCGCGATGGCCGCGCGAGATCAGCGGGCCCATCGTCGTGGCCGGATCGTCGGGCGCACCGACTTGCAGCGCCTCGGTGCGCGTTTTCAGCGCGGCGACGAAGCGCTCGAAGATCGGCCGCTCGACGTACACGCGCTCGCTGCACAGGCACACCTGCCCGGCATTGGTGAAGCTCGACTTGACGATGCCGTCCACGGCCGCGTCGAAATCCGCGTCGGCGAACACGACGGCCGCGTTCTTGCCGCCGAGTTCGAACGAGATGTCCTTCACGCCGTCGGCGACGGCCTTCATGATCGCGCTGCCCGTGCGCGATTCGCCGGTGAACGTGATCGCGTCGATGCCCGGATGGCGCGTGAGGAATTCGCCGGCGGCGGCCGGCCCGTGGCCGTGCACGAGGTTGAACACGCCGCGCGGCAGGCCGACCGCGTCGATCACCTCGGCCAGCAGCGTCGCGGAGCCGGGCGTCTCTTCCGACGGCTTCGCGACGACGCAGTTGCCCATCGCAAGCGCCGGCGCGACCTTCCACGTGAACAGCAGCAGCGGCAGGTTCCACGGCGAGATGATGCCGACCACGCCGAGCGGCTTGCGCGTCACGTAGTTGAGATACTGCGCGCCGTCGGCCGTCTGCGATTCGAAGCAGTCGTCGCCGGCCGTGCGGACCAGGTCGGCGAACGTGCGGAAGTTGGCGATGCCGCGCGCGATGTCGAGCGTGCGGGCCTGGGCCAGCGGGCGGCCGGTGTCGGCCACTTCGGCCGCGACGAAATCGTCGAAGCGCGCCTGGATGCCGTCGGCGATCCGGTGCAGCCAGTCGGCCCGTTAGATCGGCAGAGCCTCGTGTAGGGAGAGAGTGTGCGCAATCGTGTCACTCTACGTGGTCGTCCGATCACTATCAAAGAATAACTACATCTACGC
>NZ_JAAGPG010001050.1:0-1510 GCF_017104665.1 Burkholderia sp. Se-20378
TGCGCGAGCTGGTCGAGAATGAAGCTGATGCCGATCGTCGCGAGCAGCGGTGCGATGCGTGCCGCGTGACGCAGCGGCCGCAGCCCGATCCGCTCGATCGCGACGCCGAGCGCGCCGCAGCCGACGACGACTGCCGCGAGCGCGACCGGCAGCGGCAGCCCGAAGCGCGTCAGGCACAGCCAGCCGATGAACGCGCCGACCATGTAGACCGAGCCGTGCGCGAAGTTGATCAGGTGCGACACGCCGAAGATCAGCGCGAGCCCGACCGCGAGCAGCGCGTAGATGTTGCCGACGATGAGGCCGTTGAGCGTGTAGTCGAGCCAGGAAGCCATCACGATGCGTCCGTTGCGTGCATGCTGTTCAGGTTCAGGTTCAACGCGCGGCGAGCTGCGGTTTTGCGCCGTCCCACAGCGCCCACTGCCCCTGCTTCACGACGAGATACACGGTACGTGCGCCTGCGACGCGGCGCGTCTGCGGATCGAAGCGCACCTTGCCGAAGATCACGCTCGGCACGTCGCTGATTTTCGCGAAGCCGTCGTGCGCGGCCTGGCGCGTCGTGCCGTAGCGGCGCAGCACCTCGGCCGACAGGATCAGCGCGTCGTATGCGCGCGCAACGAACGAGTCGGGATCGGCATGGAATTTCGCGCGATAACGCTGCACGAACGCCTGCACCTCGGGTCGCGGCTCGGCCGGGAAGAAGTTCGACTCGGTATAGACGCCGTCGACGGCCGCGCCGCCCAGCTCGAGGAATTTCGGTGAATACACGGAGCCGACCGCCGCGATCGGCAGCGTGACGCCCGACGTGCGCGCCTGCCGCACGATCTGCGCGCCGTCCGCGTAGTACGAGATCAGCACGATCGAATCGGGCTTCGATGCACCGATCCGCACGAGCGTCGAGCGGAAATCCTTCTCCGTCGGCTGATAGCCTTCGGCCGCGACGACCTGCGCGCCGAGCCCGGCCACCGCCTTCGCAAAGATGTCCTTGCTGGTGCGGCCCCAGTCGGTATTCAGGAACAGCACCGCGATCCGCTTGAAGCCGAGCTCCTTCACCGCGTAGCGCGCAAGCAGCGGCTGCTCCTCGGCCTGGCTCAGCGCGGTGCTCCACAGATAGTCGCCGCCCTTCGTGAAGTCCGGATGCGAGTTCGTGAAGCCGAACTGGATCAGCTGCCCGCGCTGGTAGATCGGCGACGCGGCCATCGACGTCGCGCTGGAGAAGTCGCCCAGCTCGATCGCGATGCGCGGATCAGCGACGAACTTCTGCGCGATCGCCACCGCCTGGCGCGGGTCGCTGCGGCTGTCCTGGAAGTCGACCGCGAGCGGACGACCGTGAATGCCGCCGCTGCCGTTGATCTCGTCGAGCGCGAGATCGAAGCCGCGTTTCCATTGTTCGCCGTACTGCGCATCCTGCCCCGTGAGCGGCCCGCTCACGCCGATCACCACCGGCTCGCCCGACACGCCCGCCGCGAGCGCGCCGCCCGTCGACAAGCCCCATGCGGCAGCGAGCGCCGCC
>NZ_JAAGPG010001051.1:0-1335 GCF_017104665.1 Burkholderia sp. Se-20378
CGGCAACCGGCTGATCGTCGGTGCGCCCGACGCGCGGCTCGACATGGCCACCGCCCGGTTCGCCGCAGCGCTCGCGGCGGGCGGCTTCGACGTCGAGTCGACGCCCGCGATCCGAACCGAGATCTGGACGAAGCTGTGGGGCAACATGAACATGAATCCGCTGAGCGCGCTCACGGGGTCGACTGCCGAGCAGTTGCTCGACGATCCGTTCACGCAGGATCTCGCCGTGCGGATGATGGAGGAGGCGGCCGCGATCGGCGCGAAGCTGGGCCTGTCGACGGGGATGAGCGGACCCGAGCGGATCGCGGTCACGCGAAAGCTCGGCCCGTTCAAGACGTCGATGCTGCAGGATTTCGAAGCGGGGCGCGCGCTCGAGATCGGGCCGATCCTCGGCGTGTTTCCCGAACTCGGGCGCAAGCTCGGCGTGCCGACCCCGTATTGCGACGCGGTGCTCGGGCTGCTCCGGCAGCGCGCGACGAACAGCGGGCTATAGCGCGGGCGGGGCCGCTGCATGCGCGACGCCGGTGAGGCGAAGCGCTGCGATCCGCTTGCAGTGCACAACCCATGACGCAAAGCGGGCCGCCCGCGTCGCGGGTGAGGCGACCGGGGCGGCCCGTCGAATTCGTCGGATCAATGCTGCGGGCGCCGTGCCCGTGTTGCCGCTCAGTCGTCCCGCTCGGTCGCGTGCGCGACGACCTTGTCGAGCAGCCGTTCGAACGTCTGGCGTTCGCTGTCGGACAGGCACGCGAGCAGGCCGTCGTTCCACTTGCGCACGATCGGCATGATCTTGCGATGCAGCGCGCGGCCGTCGGCGGTCAGCGCGATCAGCACGATCCGGCCATCCTCCTCGCTTGCACTGCGTTCGAGCAGCCCCTGGCGCAGCAGCGCCTCGGCTGCCCGGCTCGCCTGGCTCTTGTCGAGATTGGTGTGGCGCGCGAGATCCATGATCGAGAACGGGCCGAAGGCGCCGACGGCGGCGATCACGCGGGCCTCGGGCAGCGAGATGTCGAGCTTGTGCCGGTACACCTCGCCGATTCCGCGGTCGGATCGCTTCGTGAGCGCGTGGAGGCGATAGGTCAGAAACTGATCGAGCCCGGCTTGACGGCCTTTCATGTCGAATCCTGAAGAAAAAGGGCGGGCCCGATTGTTCCTGTATCGCGCGCTCGGGTCAACGGTCAGTGTGCGCCGTACTTCAGGCGTGTCAATTGCTCCGCTTCGTTCGCGAGCAGATTGGCCGCGTCGCGGATCGCGACGTCGAGCGTGATCGGCCCGGGAGCCGGCGAGAAGCAGCCGGAAAAATGTTCGGACAGGCGCGGCAGCGCGGCCGGGTCGACG
>NZ_JAAGPG010001052.1:0-1299 GCF_017104665.1 Burkholderia sp. Se-20378
TATCGGACGCTTCGCCCTGGCTGTCGGCGCGCCGGCGCCGCCGCGATCCCGCGGCGCCCGCCTTCGGACGCGGCTTCAGCTTCGCGAGCATCTGGTTGCGCGCGGCGAGCGCGGCCGCCTGATTGCCGTTCGAATACGTGAAGCGCGTGCCGTATTTTCCGTAGGTCGTCGCGGTGCGCGCGCGCACCGGCCGGCGTCGTCGCGGATCCGGCTTCGCCGCGTGGATGGTCTGCGCGATCGCGCGCGTGATGCGGCTCATGACGGCACTGCCGCCGACAGCAACTGCTGCGCGAAATGCAGGATCTCGGCGGCCGCCCACGGCCCGGCGATCGCGACGGTAACCGTCACCGCAACCAGCTTCACGCCGTACGAGATGCTCTGCTCCTGCAGCGACGTGATCGCCTGCAGGAACGAGATCGCGAGCCCGGATGCGGCCGCGACGAGCACGACGGGCAGCGAGATGTAAAGACACAGCATCATGCCTTGCGACGTGAGCCGGATCAGGTCATCGATTTCCATCGGACAACCTCCTTCGAATCGGAATTGGAATCGGGATCGGGACATCAGGAATAGGTCAGCACGAGGCCATGCACGAGCGTCGACCAGCCGTCCATCACGACGAACAGCATCAGCTTGAACGGGATCGCGACGTTGGTCGGCTGCACCTGGTTCATCCCCATCGACATCAGCACGTTCGCGATCACCAGATCGACGATGATGAACGCGATATAGAGGATGAAGCCGATGCGGAACGCGTCGGTCATCTGCGCGAGCGTGAACGCGGGCGCGAGTACGATCAGGTCGTCCTCGCGCAGTTGCGCGGCCGCGGCCTTCGGCCAGATCACCGACGCGGAGCGCAGGAAGAAGCGCTTCTCGCGCTCGCGCGAGTGCGCGGCGAGGAACTGGCGGAACGGCTCCTTCGCCGCACCGAACGCCTGCAGCATCGCCTGCGTCGGCTGCGGCGACAGCGCCTGCCCCTGCAGCTGCTGCTGCGCGGCGAAACCGATCGGCGCCATGATGTACAGCGACACGAGGATCGCGATGCCGTTCAGCACCATGTTCGGCGGCACCTGCTGCACGCCGAGCGCGTTGCGCAGCAGGCCGAGCACGACGACGATCTTCGCGTACGACGTCACGACCATCGCGATGAACGGCACCATGCTCATCACGAGCACGGCGATCAGCAGGCCGGTGATGTCGTTAAACTGAACCATCGTCGCCCGCCATCCGATCGATCCGCACGCCGAGATGCGCGCCCACCGCGACGAGCCTGCCGCCGCCGATCGCCTGGCCGTATGC
>NZ_JAAGPG010001053.1:0-1502 GCF_017104665.1 Burkholderia sp. Se-20378
GAGCGGGGGGACGCCGGCACGAGCCAGGATGGCGGCGGCGAGCCGGACGTCCGGCGGTGGGCGCTGACACGCGCGCGCGTCGCGCTCGCGGCGGCGCGCGGCGGTCGGTGGCAGGCGGGGCCGGGCGTCGGCACGGTCACGCGCGAGGGGCTGACGCTGCCGGTCGGCGAACCGGCGATCAACCCGGTGCCGCGCCAGATGATGACGACGCACCTGGAAGCGCTGGCGGCCGAGCATGGCTACGCGGGCGGCTTCGACGTGACGATCGGCGTCGAAGGCGGCGAAGCGCTCGCGCTGAAGACGATGAACCCGCGCCTGGGTATCGTCGGCGGGCTGTCGATCCTCGGCACGACCGGCATCGTGCGGCCGTTCTCGTGTTCGGCCTATATCGCGTCGATCCACCAGGGCATCGACGTCGCACGCGCGAACGGCATCGCGCACATTGCCGCGTGCACCGGCAACGCGAGCGAGGACGCGATGCGCGCGCACTATCAACTGCCCGACATGGCGCTGATCGAGATGGGCGATTTCGCGGGAGCGGTGCTCAAGCACCTGCGGCGCGCGCCGGTCGCGCGGCTGTCGATGTGCGGCGGCTTCGGCAAGCTCAGCAAGCTCGCGGCCGGCCATCTCGACCTGCACAGCCGCCATTCGAGCATCGACCTGCCGATGCTCGCGCAGTGGGCGGCCGAAGCCGGCGCAAGCGACGCGCTGCAGGACGCGATGCGCGCCGCGAACACGAGCCAGGAAGCGCTGAAGCTTGCGCACGCCGACGGTGTGCCGCTCGGCGATCTGGTCTGCGCGCAGGCGCTGCGCGTCGCGCGCGACATCGTGCCGCCGTCGGTCGCCGTCGAAATGTTTGCGATCGACCGGCAGGGCCGCTTCGTCGGGGAGGCGCGATGAGCATGCGCATCCTGCTGCTCGGCGGCACCGGCGATGCGCTGAAGATCGCACGTGCGCTCGGGCCTCGTCACGTCTATAGCCTGGCCGGCCTCGGCAAGATCCCCGACGACCTGCGCTGCGACGTGCGCGTCGGCGGCTTCGGTGGCGCGGCCGGGCTGGCCGCGTATCTGCGCGACGCCGGCATCGGCCTCGTGATCGACGCGACGCATCCGTATGCTGCACGGATCAGCGCGAATGCCGCGGCTGCAGCGCGTGACGCGGGCGTGCCGCTGTGGGCGCTGCGCCGCGCGCCGTGGGCGCAGCAACCCGGCGACGACTGGCGCATGGTCGACGACTGGGCCGGCATCGAGGCCGCGCTTGCGCCGTTCAGGCGGCCGCTGTTCACGCTCGGCCGCGAACCGCTCGCGCATCTCGACGCGATCCCGTCGCATCAGTTCTGGCTCGTGCGCTGCCTCGACGCGCATCCCGGCAACGCGCGTGCGCAGATCGTCGCCGCGCGCGGGCCCTTCACGCTCGCCGCCGAGCGCGCGCTGTTCCCCCGGCTGGGCCTCGACGTCAGGTCGGGAGCGCGCCGGGTGTGGAAAGGGGTGGGGCACGGGTGA
>NZ_JAAGPG010001054.1:0-1181 GCF_017104665.1 Burkholderia sp. Se-20378
GCGCGAGCAGCGCGACGCAGGCGGCCGCGGCCATCAGCGTGACGCGGCGCGCGTCCGGGCACAGCGTGCGCGCCATGCCCCACACGGCTTGCGCGATCACGGCGACGGACACGATGCGCAGCCCGTGCAGCGCACCGGCTTCGATCGGTGCGCCCGTCGCGTGCACGCCGAGCGCGAACAGCATCATCAGCAATGCGGACGGCAGCGTGAAGCCGAGCCACGCGGCGAACATCCCTGCGTAGCCGGCGCGCGCGAGGCCGATCGCCATCCCGACCTGGCTGCTCGCGGGCCCCGGCAGGAACTGACACAGGCCGACGAGATCCGCGTACGAGCGCTCGGTGAGCCAACCGCGCCGCGTGACGAACTCGGTGCGGAAGTAGCCGAGATGCGCGACCGGGCCGCCGAACGACGTGAGGCCGAGCCGCAGGAATGCGACGAACACCGGCCACGGATGGCGGGAGGGAGCGGAGGTGGTCGACGTGCTCAAGGCGGTGCGGGCGGATGAACGGACGAGTCGCCACGATAGCGCAACGCGGTGATGGCGGGGAGGCCGCGCGACGGCGGTGCCGGGGCTCAGCGCGGGCTGTCGGGCAACCCGCTCGCGCGCCGCAGCGCATCGACGTCGACGAGCTCGATCTCGCCGACGTGCAGCCGCACGACGCCGTCGGCCTGCAGCGCCTTCAGCAACTGGTTGGTGGTCTGCCTCGTCAGCGACAGCATCGCCGCGAGCTTTTCCTGCGACAGCCGGATATGGGTGCGGCCGGCGCTGATCCCGCCGTAGCCGTCGGCGATCATCAGCAGGCGGGCGGCAAGCCGCTGCGCAGCCGGCATCACGCTCATCGATTCGACGGTCAGGAAGCTCAGGCGCAGCTTCTGCGCCATCAGCAGCGCGAATTGCCGCCAGTATTGCGGCGTCGCGTCGAGGATCGCGAGCAGCGCGGCCTGCGGGACGTGCAGCAGCAGCGCGTCGTCGAGTGCGATCGCGTCGTGCGTGCGCGGCTGGCCGTCGAACAGCGCGATTTCGCCGAACCAGGTGACGGGTTCGGCGACCGTCAGCAGCGCTTCCTTGCCCTGCGGATCGACCGCACCTATGGTGAGTGAACCGGCCAGCACCGCGTACAGCCCGCACGGCGGGTCGCCGCGCCGGAACAGCGCATGGCCGGCCGGCAGCCGGCGCAGCG
>NZ_JAAGPG010001055.1:0-240 GCF_017104665.1 Burkholderia sp. Se-20378
TGTCAGTAAAAAAAAAAAAACACCTACCGACAGCCCGTTCCGGCTAATCTTCCAACTACCCCCTAGCCACCCCCACACACACACTGACACCACACAGCACACACCCCTACGTGCGAACCCTCACATCTCACTCTTTGCCGTACCTCGTCACACTATTCCTCTAACCTGCACCACCTTCCACACAGTGCATATGCAACCCCTCTCACACCCACCAGAACAACCGCTACCACTGCTCTACAC
>NZ_JAAGPG010001056.1:0-1483 GCF_017104665.1 Burkholderia sp. Se-20378
GCGGCGGACAGGTGAATGATCGAGATCGTAGACGAAATGAGGCCGCCGCCCGCGCGAATGCCCGCCGGGCTGGCATTACTGCGCGACCGTTACGTGCCGGGTCACGCGGCACGCGGGCTGACGGCGGCCGGCCGCTGGGTGTCGCCGCCCGTCGCGGTGGCGGGGCAGCCGAGCACGCTGTGGCTGACCTGGCACGTGGCCGACGCGCCGGCCTACTACCGGATGCGTGCGTTGACGGATGCCGACGTGGTCGGATTCTGGATGGCCGTCGACGCGCTGTGCGACGTGCGCCGCCGCCATGTGATGACGGACGCCGATGCGCCGCTGCCCGCGCTGATGGAGGTCAACCATGCGGCATGACACGGCACAGGTATTCGTGTCGGCGGATTGCCATGCCGGCGCGATCGAACATGCGTTGCACGAGGCCGCGCAAGCGCTGGCCGGCGCGAAACGCGTGGCACTCGCACGCAATCTGGACGGCAGCTGGGGCGCCGGTGACTACACGCTCGACGTGCTGCGCGACGAGTCGGCGGCGGGCGGCACAGCGGATTTCGCTGCATTGGCGCAACTGCCGGGCATCGCGCGGATCGACGGCGCCGAATGCCGCGCGATTGGCGGCGGCTTGCGCGAACCGGCGCTGCGCGACGGCGTCTGGCGCACGCTGATGCTGCGTGTACGGCCGCAGGCCGGTGCGGAACAGATCGCCGCGCTCGAACGCGAACTGCTGCAGATGCCCGCGTTCATGCCCGGCATCCGCAACTGGCGGCTGAGCCGGATCGAGACGCCCGGCGCGTGGACGCACGTGTGGCAGCAGGAATTCGCGCACGTCGGCGATCTCCTCGGCGAATACCTGATGCATCCGTATCACTGGGGTTGGGTCGATCGCCGGTTCGATGCCGAAAGCCCCGACTGGACGGTCGATGCGATCTCGCATGCGTTCTGTCCGCTCGCGTCGAGCCTGCTGGCCGATACGGCGGCCTGACGCGCAGCCCACATCAAGCTGACAACAAACAACCCAGGAGACACGAAGATGCGAGCCCTGTTGATCGACCGCGTCGGTCATTCCGACGCGTTCCGGATGGCCGACGTGCCGGCACCGACGCCGGGCCCCGGCGACGTGCTGATCCGCGTTGCCTACGCGGGCATCAATCCCGCCGACTGGAAATGCCGCGAAGGCTACCTCGGCGCATTCATGCAATACACGTTTCCGTTCGTGATCGGCTTTGACGCGGCGGGTGTGGTCGAAGCGGTCGGCGATGGCGTCGACGGTTTCGCGCCCGGCATGCGCGTGTTCGCGCAGACCGACGTCGGCGCGGGGCGCTGGGGCGCGTATGCGGAATACGTGGCGGTGCGTCACGACTCGGTCGTGCGCGTGCCCGACGCGGTGAGCCTGGCGGAAGCCGCCACGGTGCCGACGCCCGCGCTCGCCCCCTGGGCCGGCCGGTTCGCCGAGAACGGAAGGACGTCCGGGCGGGACACAGAG
>NZ_JAAGPG010000106.1:0-20867 GCF_017104665.1 Burkholderia sp. Se-20378
TGCCGCGCTCGCCGACGTCGCGGACGATGCGCTGCCGCCGTCGGCGAGCGCGGCACGCCCGCAGCTCGCGGGCCGCGGCTTCGAGGCGCTCGGCGTGTCGCTGGTGCTGCACCCGCGCAACCCGTACTGCCCGACCGTACATATGAACGTGCGGATGCTGATCGCGACGAAACCGGGCGAGGAGCCCGTGTTCTGGTTCGGCGGCGGCATGGATCTGACACCGGTTTACGGTTTCGAGGACGACGCCCGGCATTTCCACCAGACCTGCAAGGATGCGCTCGACCCGTTCGGCGTCGAGCTCTACCCGCGTTTCAAGAAATGGTGCGACGAGTATTTCTTCCTGAAGCACCGCAACGAGATGCGCGGCATCGGCGGGATCTTCTTCGACGATTTCTCGGAGCCCGGTTTCGAACGCTCGTTTGACATGATGCAAAGCGTCGGCGACGCGTTCCTGCAGGCCTACCTGCCGATCGTCGAGCGGCGCGCCGAGCTGCCGTACGGCGAACGCGAGCGCGACTTCCAGGCATACCGCCGCGGCCGCTACGTCGAATTCAACCTCGTGTTCGACCGCGGCACGCTGTTCGGCCTGCAAAGCGGCGGCCGAACCGAGTCGATCCTGATGTCGATGCCGCCGGTCGCGAACTGGCGCTACAACTGGCAACCCGAACCGGGTTCGCCGGAAGCGCGCCTGTACAGCGACTTCATCGTGCCGCGCGACTGGATCTGACCCCTGCATCAAGAAAAGGACGCGTTTCTGGACACCACCGCCCGCCCCACCCCGCTGCCGCGTCGTATCGGCTTGCTGGGCGGCACTTTCGACCCGATCCACGACGGCCATCTCGCGCTCGCGCGCCGGTTCGCGGAGCTGCTCGGCCTGACCGAACTCGTGCTGCTGCCCGCCGGGCAGCCGTACCAGAAGCGTGACGTGTCGGCCGCCGAGCATCGGCTCGCGATGACGCGCGCGGCCGCCGGCTCGCTGTCCGTGCCGGACGTGACCGTGACCGTCGCCACCGACGAGATCGAGCACGTCGGCCCGACTTACACGGTCGAGACGCTTGCGCGCTGGCGCGAGCGGATCGGCCCTGACGCGTCGCTGTCGCTGCTGATCGGCGCCGACCAGCTCGTGCGTCTCGACACGTGGCGCGACTGGCGCAAGCTGTTCGACTACGCGCACATCTGCGTGTCGACGCGCCCGGGTTTCGACCTCGGCGCGGCGCCACCGGACGTCGCGCAGGAAATCGCCGCGCGGCAGGCCGGCGCCGACGTGCTGAAGGCCACGTCGGCAGGCCACCTGCTGATCGATACGACCCTTTCGTTCGACATTGCCGCGACCGACATCCGCGCCCACCTGCGCGAATGCATCGCGCGCCATGCGCAAATGCCCGACGCATCGGCCGAGCATGTGCCGGCCGCCGTATGGGCCTATATTCTTCAACATCGCCTCTACCATTCCTGAATCCATGGATATTCGCAAACTGCAGCGCGTGATCGTCGACGCCCTCGAAGACGTCAAGGCGCAAGACATCAAGGTGTTCAACACCAGCCACCTGACCGAACTGTTCGACCGCGTGGTCGTCGCTTCGGGCACCTCCAACCGCCAGACCAAGGCGCTCGCGTCGAACGTGCGTGACAAGGTCAAGGAAGCCGGCGGCGACATCGTCAGCTCCGAAGGCGAAGACACCGGCGAATGGGTGCTCGTCGACTGCGGCGACGCGGTCGTGCACATCCTGCAACCGGCCCTGCGCCAGTACTACAACCTCGAGGAAATCTGGGGCGACAAGCCCGTGCGGATGAAGCTCGGCGGCGGCAAGGGGAACGGCTTCGCCCAGGCCAGCGAAGGCGACGACGAAGAAGAGGAAGCCGCGCCCGCACGCCCGGCGCGCAAGACGGCCGCCCGCCGCCGTTGAGCCCCGAGTCGTTACGCATCTCCCGATGAAGCTTTTCATCCTTGCGGTCGGTCACAAGATGCCCGGCTGGATCGCATCCGGCTTCGACGAATACACGAAGCGGATGCCGCCCGAGCTGCGCATCGAGTTGCGCGAGATCAAGCCCGAACTGCGTTCGGGCGGCCGCAGCGCCGAAAGCGTGATGGCGGCCGAGCGGCAGAAGATCGAGGCTGCGTTGCCGAAGGGCGCGCGCCTCGTCGCGCTCGACGAGCGCGGCCGCGACTGGACCACGATGCAGCTCGCGCAGGCGCTGCCCGGCTGGCAGCAGGACGGCCGCGACGTCGCGTTCGTGATCGGCGGTGCCGACGGGCTCGATCCGGAACTGAAAGCGCGTGCCGACACGCTGCTGCGCATCTCGAGCATGACGCTGCCGCACGGGATGGTGCGCGTGCTGCTCGCCGAACAGCTTTACCGGGCATGGAGCATCACGCAGAATCACCCCTACCATCGCGCATGACGTGTCGTCCTCGAGACGCGCGCCACGCGCGCACACCGAGATAACGACACCATGCCGTCCAGCACGCCTCCCGCGCTTTTCCCGACCCTTTACCTCGCTTCGCAAAGTCCGCGCCGCCAGGAGCTGCTGCAGCAGATCGGCGTACGCTTCGAGCTGCTGCTGCCACGCCCCGACGAGGATGCCGAGGCGCTCGAGGCCGAGCTGCCCGGCGAAGCCGCCGATGCCTACGTGCGGCGCGTGACCATCGCGAAGGCGGAGGCTGCGCGCTCGCGCCTCGTCGCGAGCGGCAAGCCGGCCTCGCCGGTGCTGGTCGCCGATACGACCGTCACGATCGACGGTGCGATCCTCGGCAAGCCGTCCGACGCCGACGACGCGCTCGCGATGCTGACGCGCCTCGCAGGCCGCGAGCACGCGGTGCTGACCGCCGTCGCCGTGATCGACGCCGACGGCGAACTGCTGCCGCCGGCGCTGTCGCGCTCGTCGGTGCGCTTCGCGCCCGCGTCGCGCGACGCGTATGCACGCTACGTCGAATCGGGCGAACCGTTCGGCAAGGCCGGCGCGTACGCGATCCAGGGGCGCGCGGCCGAATTCATCGAGCGAATCGACGGTTCCCATTCAGGTATCATGGGTCTGCCCCTTTTTGAGACTGCCGCGCTGCTACGCGCCGCGCGCGTCGCCTTCTGAACCCACCATGAACGAAGAAATCCTGATTAACCTCACGCCGCAGGAAACGCGGGTCGCACTCGTCCAGCAAGGCGCGGTGCAGGAGCTTCACGTCGAGCGCACGCTGTCGCGCGGGCGGGTCGGCAACATCTATCTCGGCAAGGTCGTGCGCGTGCTGCCCGGCATGCAGTCGGCATTCATCGACATCGGCCTCGAACGCGCGGCGTTCCTGCACGTCGCCGACATCTGGCATCCGCGCCTCGCAGGCGAGCCGCAATCGGGCGCGCCGCATCAGCCGATCGAGAAGATCGTGTTCGAAGGCCAGACGCTGATGGTCCAGGTGATCAAGGACCCGATCGGCACGAAGGGCGCGCGTTTGTCGACGCAAGTCAGCATCGCGGGCCGCACGCTCGTCTACCTGCCGCAGGAGCCGCATATCGGCATCTCGCAGAAGATCGAGAGCGAGGCCGAACGTGAGGCCGTGCGCGCGCGCCTGACGGCCGTGATCCCGGCGGACGAGAAAGGCGGCTACATCGTGCGGACCATCGCCGAGGATGCGACCTCCGACGAACTCGCCGGCGACGTCACGTACCTGCGCAAGACGTGGGCGACGATCGTCGCTCAGGCGCAGCGGCTGCCGGCGACGAGCCTGCTTTACCAGGATCTCGATCTCGCGCAGCGCGTGCTGCGCGATTTCGCGAACGACGACACGACGCGCATCCAGGTCGATTCGCGCGAGACGTACCAGCGCCTCTCGGAATTCGCGGGCGAGTTCACGCCGGCCGTGAGCCCGAAGCTGCACCACTACACGGGCGAGCGGCCGCTGTTCGACCTGTACAACATCGAGACGGAGATCCAGCGCGCGCTGTCGCGCCGCGTCGACCTGAAGTCGGGCGGTTACCTGATGATCGACCAGACCGAAGCGATGACGACGATCGACGTGAACACCGGCGGCTACGTCGGCGCACGCAACTTCGACGACACGATCTTCAAGACCAACCTCGAGGCCGCGCATACGATCGCGCGGCAGCTGCGGCTGCGCAACCTCGGCGGGATCATCATCATCGACTTCATCGACATGGAGAACGCCGAGCATCGCGACGCGGTGCTGTCCGAGTTGAAGAAGGCGCTGTCGCGCGACCGCACGCGCGTGACGGTCAACGGCTTCTCGCAGCTCGGGCTCGTCGAGATGACGCGCAAGCGCACGCGCGAATCGCTCGCGCACGTGCTGTGCGAGCCTTGCCCGACCTGTCAGGGCAAGGGCCAGGTGAAGACGTCGCGCACCGTGTGCTACGACATCCTGCGCGAGATCCTGCGCGAGTCGCGGCAGTTCAACCCGCGCGAATTCCGCGTGATCGCCGCACAACAGGTGATCGACCTGTTCCTCGACGAGGAATCGCAGCATCTCGCGATGCTGATCGACTTCATCGGCAAGCCGGTGTCGCTGCAGGTCGAATCGAACCTGAGCCAGGAGCAGTACGATATCGTGCTGATGTAATGACGCGAATGCCCTACCAATGGGCATTCCAGCGATTTTCAAGCGTCTATTTTTGTTCCAGCCACTAATCTAGCTACTAATTTGCAGCGCGGTGGAATCACGCCCGTGCCTGACCGACGCTCGCGTCGATTGGCGGCCAGCGTAACGGTGCGGATGATAGACGTTACGTCAACGATGGAGTTTGCCGGTCGCGCTTGACGATCGGCATCAAACGCCCGTCCGCAACCGCCGGTCGCAAAATACGTCCGATCCCGACAGTATCGGTCGGTAAATTTCAACGTGGGACGTACAACCGGCCGCGCAGAAAGCTCTGATCTCGCTCAGCCTACCCGTCCCGGGGCAGTCAGGAGCCCCAAAGCGGGCCGAAAGAAGCGATCGAAATCTAGTTGATCCTGCTCCAGTTTCCGGCGCGCGATAGCTTCCTGATAGTCACGATACGCGACTGAACCGAGCCATTCGCAGCAGCCGTCCGGCAGAGTCAGGGTGCCACGCTTGGGTGAGCCCCATACGATTTTGACCAGGCTCCGCATAGATGATATTCACCGCGACATCGGCGACGTGATAAAACCAAGTCGCAAAGACGCACCGTCCACCAACGTTCTGCGCATGAATCTCCGACCAACCCGCCAACTTCTTGCCTTGCGCGCTAAAGGGTGTCGGCCCGATTGCAATGAACACGTACGGATGTGCCTTCCTGGCTAGAAAGGCGTCGGCGAATGGTCGAACGTTGATTGGGATCTGATGCTCAACTATCCTGCAGCCAAACAGCTTAACGAAATAGAGGTGCGTGTCCAGCAATGCCTCTTTGGCCGGTCTCTTGAAGACATTTTTCAGCTTGATCAACTCTCCAGAGCGCAGCGTCTGTCTTCGCCTAAGGTCATCAGACAGACGCTCCCATGCTCGATCGTAGGGTTGGCTCTTTGCGTTGTTGCAATCGGCGCACAGAAGCGCCTTTGACTTGAACGCTCGATCCTTAATTGTGCGTTTGGGGACGTTGCGCGCAGCATTTGAGTGCATGTAAAGAGGGTGTGACTGCGATACCAAGCCAAACAGTCCTCGCAGATCGGATGCCTTCAGCAAATGCTCGCCCGAGTCTGCAGTCGAGCCACAAATCCAGCAGAGCGCAGGTACCGTCGCCATCGCCCCCCCCTTCGAAATGAACAACGTATCGAACCGAAAATCGACTCGTCCACGTTCCGATTCTGCCTACACTACCGCCGTACGCGCCTGAACCTCTACTGGCAGCCAACACGGCCGATTGACGAAGACACGAAGCACCCCGCCTACGGCACGAGATGCTACGAGCCCTAGCGACGCACCGCCCTCGAATGCAGCCGCTGATAATTAGACCCCCACCGCTGCTTTTTTGTCGATAGGCCGACAAGCGGCCGCACACCGCCGCCGCCCACCCACATTCCAAACTGCGCTTCAACGCCCGCCACACAAGGCCGGCACCACCTTGTCGACCATCGCGCCAACTTGTCCGCTGCTTGTCGCGCCCGACAAGTCGTGAGCCGACGCTGTTGCATCCCCACTCGCGCGAGCGAATTAGATGCAGACCGTCGAGTATTTCGAGAAGCCCGATTTCGTCGGCATGATGTTCTTCCGGTGCGAACGGCTACGTGCCGACCTCTCTCCTTCCGCGTGCGCACGGAACCAGCAGACCGAGAAGTTCTTGTCGTGCTGCGCCTGCCCAATCGGACAACTCCACTCGCAAGCGTGCGGTCGTCAGGCACCAGCGATCGATGAGCACGGGCAAACCTTCCTGCCAGTGCAAACCGCACGTCCCTGCGTGCGATGCGGTGTAGCGTCTTTGCGGCTTGTTCGAAAGGAACTTTGTGTCGGCTGCTATAACCGGCAGCGCGAGCTCAAGCACGGCCGCAATGCGAAGGGTGGGCCGCCACGTCGCGCAGCCGCACGACTGCATCCCGCGAGGTGCCTGATCGATCGCGACGGCGCCGCCGAAATTGTTGAGCTGGAATTCTGTACGGGCGACATCGAGGCAGCAGCCATTGTGAAGCGCCGTTGGCCGAAAGCTCGACTGGCTGACTACGAGCGGCTTCAATAGTCGCAATTGGCACGACTGAGTGCTGGAATTTGCGCCACCCTTCTCGGAAAATGGTCGCCCCAAAGGCGAGCGGCGCCGATAACCCGGTCGCTGAAAAGGCGAACGGCATTGCGGCCGGCCAGGTGCAACGACGCAACACTGGCGAGACGGGAACCATTGTTCGCCTTTTTAGCGACCGAGACAGCTGGACGCTAACGCTGAATCCCCCAAAAGACGAAAGTCACCGCCGAACGAAGAGTGCGCCGTAACAATTAACTCTGCGCCTTGTGCAGCAAGCCTTTCCGAAACTTCTCGGCGCGCAAGCAAAACCAAACTCGTCTTTTGGGGGATCAGCTTTGCGCGGCCCTCGTTCGGCTTGAACGGGCGGCATCTACGTTAGGGTAGCATCGCGGGTACGGCCGTCCCAACGGCAAACAGCGGTGCCTGGCGAGCCAATTCAGCCTCCATACACCTTGACAAGCCGCGATGCCGTTCGCCCTTTTTGCGCCCGAGACAACTGGACGCAGAGTCCCCCAAAGACGAAAACCATCCCCGAACAGACGAACAGCGCAGTTGTCAAAGCCAAATGGGGTCGTCTCATTTTGCCCTGCGCCTTATTCAGCAAGCCTTTCCGCGAATTCACGGTACTTCAGCGAACCCGGATTCGCCCTCTGTGGATCGAGAAACAGCATTGGGCTGCAGCATGCCACCGTGTCACCGAGTCGCCGTTGCCACCTCCTTCGCATCCCCCTCACCGATGTCCTGCTGCGCAACGAAGTGCGTGAGAAACTCCAAGTCGAACAAACGGGGGCAACCTAACCGCCAACAGCGCTCAGCCAACAGACCCGCAGCGACCGCGAACAGCCGCAGGTCTTGTACACTGGCGGTATATTTCAAGTCAAGCTGCTGTGGCTCTCGTCATCACAAGACACAAGAAAGCTTTCAGTCGCTGCGACGAACTTACTTTTAAATCCGAGAAAGAGATGAGCTCTTCCCGTCTACGTGCTATCACTATCAGCAACTTCAAGAGCATTTATGTGGAGACCCGAGTCGAATTCGGCGCGCTTACCGCATTCGTGGGAAAGAACAACAGCGGAAAAAGCACAATCAATCAGGTATTGCTTCTACTGAAGCAGACTCTTGAACTCGCGCGGGTTGAGTCACCACTTCATTTAGACGGGTACGTCTCGGCAATAAATCTTCGGGAACTGATATCCGGATGGCCATCCCCCTCCGAGGATCGAATAGAAGGTCCAAAATTCTCTCTTGAGTGGTCATCCGTCGTCGACGTAGCTGCAGCCTTGGAGGTGTCAGGCAAGCCCGATATCTCTACGCTTATGGAGCGCGCATCCCTTCCGTGGTTAGCGAGTGTCAAGGAAGAGGCCATCGAACTCTATACTCGGATGGACCTTGAGTACTCAGACCTAAAGGGAAAGGTAGTCCTTGATCGCGTTCGACTGCGGTCCTCTCTAACACCCGATTTCCAAGCAGAAAATCCCTTAAACGCAAATGTGTTGATTGAGCGCGATAGAGATGGGCGATACGAGTGCAGATGGGGGGGGCAGGTCCGGAAACAATTGGAAGTTGCGTTTCATCACTTCATTCCATCGCTATCGATAAATCGGCGAAACGTAGGCCCCCGCGACACGCAGCGCTCCTTAGCTAACGCATACAACGTCCTATTCGCACAACCGCTGGATGGCCTCGAGGCAATACTCAAGGGGTTTTCGTTTTTGAGCTCGACACGAGGACTACCACCTCTGTTCTATCCTCCCGCATCGACTGATGTGGATCATTTAGGCGTTAGCGGAGAATTTGCGGCTCAGTTGCTGTATGCACATCAGTCTGAACCCGTACATTATCTACTCCCGGATTTTGATGACATCAATAAACCACTCACCTTTCGGGAACAATCGTTATCGATCGCAATTAACGAAGTACTGTCTGGATTGGGTATTGATACCCCCCTATCGATTCACGAAATCGAGACTGTTGGATTTCGCCTCTTGTTTGGAAGTGCCACGCTGTTTCACGTCGGAAGAGGCTTAACTTACCTTCTTCCTATTGTGCAGCTCGGCTTATTCAGCGATCCGAGGCGATTCCAGACAGTTGAAGCCGATGCCGACGCCGACATCTACGCCAACGCGGATGTGCGGCTTTGCGCTTTTGAGGAGCCTGAGTCGCACCTGCATCCGAAGGTTCAGAGTCGTTTAGCGAATTGGCTAGTTGCTCTGGCGCAAGCTCATCGCCAGGTCATAGTGGAGACTCATAGCGACCATCTCGTTCGGCGTCTACGTGCGTTGATGGCTCAATCCAGCCCGGGGAGCGCGATCGAAACGTGGCTCTCAGAGAACGTACGCATTATTAGCGTTAACCAACAAGATGGAAAAACTTCGATTGAATCTTCTGGCATTGGGCGCGACGGTGCAATGGAGATTTGGCCGCCAGATTTTATGGATGTGGCAGTGCAAGCCGAACAAGCGATCTACTACGCAGCTTTGGACAAAGAGGAAGTCGCGCCAGGAAAAGTGGTCATCGATGTAATCCATGAAGACGAGGACGAGCCCGATGCTGGTCGTTGATCCCTATTTATTTCTTCCGTCAGCCACCAATGGGACATATGACGCGCAGCGTCTAGCCGAGATCAAATCGCATTTATCAGAGATCATCTCCATCTGCAAAAAAAATGACTGGAAAATATATTTTGACAGGGGCGCATGGAAGTCTATTGAACAGTCACTCATCAGAAAGCTTACTTCTCAGCATGTATCAGATCATGCTCTAAGCGTTGCATTTTCTGTCTTGCGAAGCACTCTGAAACTGATCGAACCGACTGCAACGGGGACAGTGAGAACCTACGGTGTTAAGCCGATGTACGCCCTTCAAACGAAAGAAGATGATGCTCGTTTCGCCGAAGGCATCGCGAAGAGCCTCCTGCACACACTTCAAAACTATGGGCGAGCGTATCTTTTCGTTCGAGAACTGACTGGACGAAATATCAATATACTCGCCGCTGGCAAATCGTTTATCACTGAACGAACGCGATGGCGGTTATATATTTCTGCTACGGGATTTCGCGGCGCCATCGCTGTTCCATGCATCACAACCGCGCGCAATGTGTCGATCGAATGGACAACCAGGTATGACTGCGCGCTACCAGACTCGGGCTCTTTTACCTTTTATCCTCCGGACGAGTGGTATTTACGTGCAACAAAAGCTGTAGCGACAATGTCCAGCAAGCCAGTTTTCTTGGATCGCAAAGAAAATGGATGGGCAAAACCTGACACGAACGGAACACCTTATCATTGGGACGTGTTCATTAATGATCAAAAATGGCTCAAGAAAATCGGAATTAATCCAATAAATGTTTGCCGCCACGGCATCCCGGATAGCCAGGGCACCCAAGGGGAAATTCATCACATCCCGGAAAATAAAAAGGCGCGGGCGAAGGGGTAGCGCAATTAATACAATAACTGTCGGTATGTAAAGGATCTAGCCTGGAGCCCAAAGGAGGAAGTGCACCCTATCTCCCAATGGCCATTTTCCATGCCTCCCGATGTTAAGCGTGTTACTTCGAGGGTGCCTGGTGAATTTTTCATCTTTTCGAATCAGTATATGTTGCCAGCGGAGGCGCAGAGTCTGTATGCGACCGGCCGCTTCAGGTCGGGGGCGACATCAGCGGAAATCTGCGAAGAAGAATGCCCGCCGAAGCGGGCGGGCAGGAGGCATTTACTGAAAGGCCAGCTCTTGCGAGCCGACAACCAGACAGTCCAGTCACAACCACGGCAAAGGCACCCGGGTTGGGGCATCCAGACATCCTTCCTCATTGTAGATCTATAACCTAATCGCAACTGAGCCATTGTCACACTGGCAGGTAGATAGACCAACGCCCGGCGGCCGCACGATGCGGGGAAGCCCCCTCCCGCATTCTTCACGTCTTTCGCCTCGCTAGGTGTGCTACTTCAACGGCCGACACGTCAGTTGCATCCTTAGTCCACACGCTTATTATGCGACTCCCGCAAGATCGAGCTCGTTGTAATACGGCTTGCCCTGCGACTGCGCTCGATTCGTGAAGTTGGTTCCGCGCTCGACCGTCAAAGTGGTGACGAAGCCGTGATACGGTTGAAACTCCTGAAGCACGCCTGTCACGTAGAACTCCCCCGCCGGCTGAATGTCATCGCGCACTTCGTGCGCCTGGATCGTCACGTACATGCCCGCCTTGATCTTCTCGTTCCCGCGCACCTTGATAGTGCCACTCTCGAGAACTACGTTGTCCTTGTTCGCCAGCGCGAGGAATTCACGCTTGCTCGCGAGCCATGACAACAGCGTCGTACCATCGGCGGCATACTGGGCCGCCTTGGGCGAGTCCGATCCCTGGTACCCCGGCGGCGCCATCGAGACGCTTGCCTCCATCTTGCGAAGCCCATAGATCGACAGTGCCGTGTTGACGTAATCCTTCATGTAAAAAGAAGCTACGTCTCCTTGGTTGCCGAGTTGGCGCTGCGTGCCGCTGCTCGTAAGCTGCCAGGGCGCATTCGTCACCCAAAAGAAATTCGCGACATTCGCATCTGTGCGGCTGAGCGAATCTGACTGAACGACGCCCATCGGCAGCACGATCGACTGTGCCCATGCGTCCGGGTCGATGAATTTCCCCGTCGCATAGTCCTTGAACGGAGCCGGCCGCAGGACCAGATTTACGCCATCTTCAGTGTCTTCGGTGTACAGCTCATTGAACGGGCCTACGTCGAGCAGCCCCGCGAGGAAGTCGTAAACGGATCCCTCCGGCGCGGCCGCGACGGACAGCGGCGACACGACGGATTCAATCGACACGACCGGCAGAAATTCCTTCACAACGGTCACGTCGCGCTCGCTCGGCACCTGTAACGATGTGAGCTTCGCAAGGTACGGGTTGATGATGTCGTTGATGACACCCGTCAGAAACGTGCGCGCGTCCTTGATCTTCGGCGCGCCGTCAGACGCGTACTGCCAATAATATTGCAGGCCCGTCAGAATGTCGTTGGCAACATAGCCGCCGTTCAACGTGTTGTAGAAGATGCGGATAATCTGCAGAAGCTTGCCGTAGTCGTGCCCGTTCACCGTGATCGACCGCTGAGGTACGCCCGACTCAATCGAGCGATTGCGCGTCACCTGCGTGACAAAGCCGCGCATGACGATCGGCAACCTGTACGTCGCCCCCGACGACTGGCCCTGATAGTCCGCAACCGATCGAGCCATGCGAATTTCGATAATGTCCATCGGCTCGATCATGGCGTACAGCGTCTCGGCGAACGGCCCGTTGGGGCAATCCACCAGCGTGAAGGAGAATGCGCCGGCAGCCTCGCGAACAGACTTGGTGACCGCCACCGGCCCGTCTTCGGAGAGGTACGGCGTCAGGTCCATGCCTGTGAAGTTGGCGCCGTAGCGCGATGCGGCCACCGGCTTGCCGTTGACGACCTCGGCGCGCGGGCGTGCCTTGATGAGCCGCACCTGGATTTGGGGCTGGAAGAGCTTCACGAATTACCCTTTATTTGAGACCGAGCAGTCATGAACTCGCCGATCGGTGCGCAGATCGAGCAGAAATTGGTCGGCAAGCTCGTGTGCGTGCTGATGGCTCAAGTTGAAACGCAACATTGCATCGTCGGCCAGTTGGTGAAGATCCAGTCCGACGCGTCCAGAGAGAACCGCGTCGGCCAGCTCGTCGCGCATTGAGTGATATGCCGCGCTGCTCGCGAGCGAGCTCTCGTGATCGGAACTCATCGCGCCATCTCTTTCGGCACGCGGCCGTAGCGGACCATTTTCGAAAGCGCCTCGCTTGGGCGCCAGTGGGCAGAAAGCATCCGGTCCGAACTATGCGCGGCCCCCAGATCGTGGCGCAGCTCGATCGCGCGGACGAATTTGGCTTCGGCATCAGCGATGAAGGCATCGAGAGCCCGGATTTTCTCGGCACGCTCGCCATGATCGATGTGACGCTGCGCCAGGTCGACATTGCTTTGAGCGACGGTGCGCGCGCGCACGGATTCCGCGACGACAGCCTCAGCGCTCGCGATCAATGCCTGAAGATCGGCGGCATCGGCATCGGCAACGGCGATACGTGCCGCTGCAATGGCTTCGGTCAGATCGCCAGCGCGCAGTGCGGCAAGAGCATCAGCACGGCGTTTTGCAGCCTCAGCGAAACGCCCGCGCAGCGTGGCGACGTTTGCCGATGCAACTTCCACGGCGGCAGTCGCCGCATCAAGCTCAGCGCGAGCACGCGCAAGGGTCATCGTTTTCAAAGTGGGAACTCCGGAAATTCGAGGGTTTCAAGCATCTTGCACACGCGGGCGCGAGACTCGTCGGCGAGAAGAATGGCATCGGCATGAATCGCGGCTTCAGTGCTGTTGCGATCGGCCTCGCGCTCGGCAGCTTCGGCCTGAGCGGAAGCCGCCTGATCAGCTTCGAGTTGGCGAATGACAGCGCGGTGCTTCGACGTGTCACACCCATTGCACAGCGCGGCTTCCAGTTCGGCTCGTGCGGCCTGCAGTCGGATATCAATCATCGCGGGAGCACCCCGGTGCGAATGGCTTCCACGAGCCGGTTAAACGCGCCATGCCACTGCGGTACAGCGCCCCGCTCGGTTGCGGCCACAATGCGCGGCGCGGCCGGTCGCGCGATGCGTGATCCGACCGTGAGCTCAGCCTTTACGAGTTGCGTCGCCACTGCGGGCTTTTGGAAGAAAAAGATTCGGCTCATCGTTGCGCGCCTTGTTTCTCATACTGTTCCGCGTGGACGACAAATCGCTGCCCGCGCTCGCCTGCCTTCTTAATTGCGAAGGCAGGCAGCCTGTAGCGCGCGATGGTCGCCGTGCGGCCGTTGTCACGAGTCTGGACTGGAACCGCCACGGCCATGATCGGCCAGCCCAATCCACGCAGTTGATAGATCGCGCTCGACAATCGCGAAGTCGCCCAGCGAGACAGCGCATCCGCCTGCGTGAGACGTTCGCCACGCAACAGAGCAGCAAGGGCACGGCCGCGCACGCTGGATGCTTCCGGATAGCTGTAAGCGGCCTCGATCGGCGGCGCCGACTTGGGCAAAAGAACGCGCAACGGCGTCAACCGGTCGATGGATTGATTCGTACTGGTCATGCCGTCACCCCATCGCCACGGACAGTCTGACGGGCGGCCCACGCGCACACATCGGCCGATCGCCACCGAACCGCGCGCACGCCATCCAGCTTGATCGGCTTCGGGAAATCCGGAATACGCTTGATCGTGTTCAAGCAAAGCCCGACTGCCTTCGACACACCGCGCTGATCGAGCAGCAGCGGGTATCTGGAATCGCTCATAGGACGCTCTCCTTTTAAATGGTTGTCCGTAAGCGAATCGTCGCGTCACGACTTTTCCACTGCGACTCACGAAAGGTCACTGAACCTCATACGACTTCGTGTCCAAATTAGGTATAGGTCAACCAGACCGGAGAAAGGTCTGCAAATTTAGGTACAGAAAATTATTGACACCACCTAAAACAGACCGCACAATCGAAACCACTCAAATCAGACCGACAAGGTTCCGATGAATAAGAAAACCACGCCACGACATGTGTTTGCATACCTGCGAGCGTCAACAAAGGAACAAGACGCGACGCGCGCCCGCGCAGTTCTTGAGCAGTTCGCAGACGAGCACGGTGTGCGCATCGCTGCGGAGTTCGTTGAGAACGAAAGTGGTGCGACGCTGAAGCGGCCAGAGCTGTTCCGTCTGATCGAGCGCGCGAAGTCCGGCGACGTGCTGCTGATCGAGCAGGTAGATCGCCTCGCACGCCTGAACGATGAGGACTGGACAACCCTGCGACGCGAGATTGACGAGAAGGGTGTAGTTATCGTCGCGCTCGACCTACCGACTTCGCACGTCGCGCTCAACCCGGCAGCGACTGACGCCTTTACCAGCCGGATGCTGGCAGCGATCAACAGCATGTTGTTGGACATGCTCGCGGCCGTCGCACGCAAGGATTACGAGGACCGCCGGCGTCGCCAGGCGGAAGGTATTGCCAAAGCCAAGGACGCCGGAAAATTCCGGGGGCGGCCGGCTGACACCGAGAAGCGCCGTGCGATTGCAGACGCGCTGAACAAGGGGTTGAGCTGGTCGTGGATCGTGGAAAACCTTGACACGAGCCGCGCAACTGTCGCCAGCGTTTCAGCGGATTTGAAGGCGCAAAGCGTCGCCTGATTGATCTCTATCGCGCCTGGCCATTGGTCGAGCGCATATCACAGCAGTCCCGCAGCCGGACGGGGTTTCCGGCTTCCAAACACCATACTCGAAAATGAACAACCTGAATTCGCTGGAGCTGTCGCGCGTTGAGGAAGAGGTGCAGTTGCTGGTCTCCGAGATCGAGGCCATGCGGGTCATCCATGCCGCGCAACTCTCCGCAACACGCGCTTTGGCACGTCGCGAGGCACTCGCAGAAGTGCTCGCCGTTTGCAACGCGTGCGATAACAGCGTCACCGCTCGGAAAGCTATTAGCGCCCTGCTTAACCTCGCCAGTCAGCAGTAAAAGACCATACAGCCGATCATCAGCCCGCCTTGCGCGGCCATTTTTATGGCGCCACCTTCATTGCGTTCGGCCGAATTCAATAAGCTCTCGCCGACTACAATACGTTGCGCAGACGATAATGCGCGCGATGAGCGCGCCGTGGCTGTCCTTCCCACCTTTCACCGATGACCAAACCATGACCATCAAATGTCCACAGCAATATTCCGTGTGGGAAAACGACAAGGGCGGAAAGCTCTTTGTCGAGCACGTGTACGACGAGGCGACCGACCCGGAGGTTGAACTCGAAGAAGACGACGAGCCGCAGTTTTTTGTGACGGTAGTTCCGTACGCCGACCGTGACGACATGGATGCGATAGCGGAGGAACTGGACGCAGAACAGTGGGCCGAATTGATCGAAACTGACGGCATGCGGCAAACCGGAATTGAACCGCCTGAGGGAAATTGACGAAAAATGCGGCCCAATTCGTCATCGCCGGCGAGCCCCAATTTGTCGCGCGCGATGTGTGCGCCGTCTTTGGCCACATCAATCCTAGCAAGGTGATCGGCAATCACTTCGACGCGGGTCGTCAAACACGACCTCGCGACATCCCGATCTGGTCATACGCGCGAAGCTCTCCCGCACCTAAGTCATTCGAAGAGTAGGGCGTCGATGATGTATATAAGTCGGGACGCGATCTGACAGCCACCGTCAGATCTGGTCGCAAGCGGCTGCGGAGCCTTGCGTCAGTTAAACGACTGTCGCCCCATGATCTTCGCCAGCTTGCAACTCATGTAATACCCCAGGTCGCTATTGAGCGTTAGGGCTCCACTGTAAAGTCGGGTCCACTGGTCCGATGTGATCATGGCATTGTTTGGCGCAAGATTTTGTCTTGTTAAGAAGTCTTGCATGCGCAGAGAGTATGTAGTTATGGAAAGGAGTGCTCGTGTAGCACGCTCGAGCTTTTCCGCTTCCGGATTTTTCCTGTATGTCACAAGGACTGGAACTGGCTCAGGTTTGAGAATCTCAGTGATCTTCCCTTTTGCCTCCACAAGTTCTTTGCGAAGGTTCCAGGCAGCGTAAAGAGGCCGAGCTTCAAGTGCCCCATACCGCATGTTTCCTTGCCCTTGAAGGGGCGTCTTCCAATTGTTCTTTCTCAACTCCTCATCGTAGACCTTCTTGGCAGCGGCACTTTCTGCTGTCAGGTATCGGTCTTCTTCAGGCGGGATGTTCGGCAGCACCTGGTCAGCGTAATCGAGCTGGCCAATGACATTCTTTAAGCTGGCGTCATCAAAGCCGCATCGGGTTTCTGCAGGGTCATAGTCCTTGGGGAGATCGGCACTGAACGCCGGAAATGCCAAGGTAAGCAGCAGAGACAGAAAGACCGCGTATGCGATTTTCATACAATCCCCGAACGTGGTTTTTTACGTCAATTTCCAAAGGGCTTTAATGCTCTTGAGCAGCGACGGTCGGCGACCGAACTACGCCGGTTGCGATCAGATATCGACTGTCCAATCAAGTCCAAACTACTACAGACGAAGTGCTGCCGAGCATCCCCAAGATGCGGCTGTACGGAAGAGCCTAGTCCGGCCAGAAGGTGTCATCAAGCGCCCGTGCGAGCGCCCAGGGACATTGCTCGGGGAATATCACATACTCGATGCCAGCTTCCTTGCAAGCCGCATCTCGTGCATCACCCCACATATCCGCGATCCAGTCTTCGTCCACGAGTAGCGGACGAAGGCTTGGCATTTTCGATAGGCGCCGCTGGAGCCGCTTCCGCTGCACCCCGATGACCGCTTGCAAGTTCGGGCCGCGCGAGGCTGACTGGCAAGCCCATTGCAGCAGAAACGTCAGAAGCGCGGCCATCTGCTTTGCAAACTCGAATTGCTCCGCCTTGCCAACGTCCTCGATCGCGCCTGCAATGTTCTCAATATCGAGCTCAGAAAACTTGCCAGCGCGAAGCAGCGCCGCCTGCTCAGTTGCCCACGCGATGATGTCGTTGTCATAAGTCGCGGCCATAATCGCTCCTTCTCTCCACGCCTCGACAGCAGGATACTGTATGTCTCGCCAGCCCGCTGCTCGTGGGCTTTTTACTTTAGCGAATCCCGCGCGAGGTTGCATAAGCGCGCCCTGCACACGTGCAGATGAGCTAATCGTTGTCGGTGGAGCTGGCGCGCAGCTCATTATCCAGACGCTCGCACAGCTTCTTCGAGTCGGTAACGAAGAAGGGCTTCACGGTGCCGTCTGGCATGTACGCGACGGCCGAAAGGAACATTGATCCACTGGCATCGCGCGCCGGCCCCTTGTTGACGTGCAGGCGTTGTCCATACGCTAGATACAGGTTGTCGAGCACCTGGCCGACCGTCTTGAAGTCGGGGGACATTGGCGTGCAATTCCCCATTGAATCGCCGGGCGTAAACTGAAACATGCGCGCGTGCGCGGTGGTTGCGGCGAGCGCGAGAAGCGCGAAAGCGATCAGACGGCGATTCATAGTCATCCCCCGTGCTGTTGTCGAGACATTCTAGCCTAGCGTTGGCGCCCTATTTTCTTCGACTGGCTTTGCCCCCAAGATTTACGCGCCAAGGTTACAAACCGCACCCACGCCCCGCCAAGCTCGCACGGTGACGGTTAGAAACTGCCATCTGCCTTCACCCCTTTGCTGTAATCGATCGCGTCATAGTCGGCCATCGTCGTCGGCTTCCGCTGAGCGCCGGCGGCCGACGCCTTATGCATGTTGTTCCAGACGATCTGGATGTCGCGCACGAGAATGGTTGCGTCGTGCTGGCACTGCACGTAGAAGCCGCCCATCGTCAGGTAGTGGGCGGCCAGAAGCGGCGCCTTATCCCCACCGACCGACTCAACCACCTTCTTCAGCGCAACATTGACCCTCGCGTTGCGCAGCGGCTCGACGCCGTAGCGCTTCTTGTATGCGGCGCTGAAGGCGTCCCATGCGGCCGTGCTCGGCACGACATTCTTCGCCTTCGCAGACTTCTTTTTTCCGTCGCCGGCTGGCGTCGCGGCAGCGACCCCGCCGGTACCGAATGAATCCTCGCTGTGAGTCAATCCTTGCTTAAGGTCAGTACTTACTAGCGGCTGATTTTCCAGATCTGGCTTATCCAAAACTGGCTTATCCAAAACTGGAATTTCGGAATTAGGCTCAACCGGGCTTGGCATCTCGTGAACGAAGTAGTCGATCTCGCCGCTACCGTACTTCTGGCGCGTCACATAGCCGACTTCGAGCAGCTCGGCCAGATAGCCATAGACGACCGACTTGCCGGCGCGCTTCGCAGCCCCTTCCGTCTCGTTGACGAGCGCCTGAATGCTCACCTTCCAGTGATCTGGCTTGCCGAGCAAGAACACGAGCAGGCCGCGCGCGCCCCATGACAAGCGCTTGTCCTCGCTGATGCGCTTGTCGAGAATGTAGAAATTGCGCTCGGGACGAGCAGTACGAACAATTGCCATTAACCTGCTATGCGTTTCTTGAAAATGTGGAAGATGCCGTCTAGGCACGGCGCACGGACGACGTTATTGCGTGCCGATATGGCAGTTGATAACTCGCCCGTTCGCACTAACGCCGATCGGTATTAGTCGAGAAGAAAAGCCGGCTTGCGAGCGATCACGCTCCCGCTTCACCTTGACTGGACTGTTCTTGAATCCATTGATCAACGGTCGATTCAAGCCAACCTCGTGCCCTGCCCGCCCCTACTGAGAACGGCTTCGGAAATTCACCCTTTTGAATTTTCGCGTACAGCGCCGATTTGCAAAGACCGACCTTCTCGGTCAGTTGCTTCATACGAATAATTTTCGCCATCTAAGTCCTCCCTAGTCCCATGAGATTCATTGCGCACTAACGTGACCGGGATCATAGGGGTGGGCGAAATCAACGTAAAGCCTTGATTTATAAAGGCGTAGCCACTAACAATGCGACTCCTTCCGCCGTGATTTACCTATCAGGTAAATGTTTTGGCTTGCCGATTGAGCAACTAGACGGTGAGATAATTGTGAAAAACTAAGTGCCCAGCCGATTTAATTGAAAAAATCATTCTTTGACCGCTGGATATTGAGCGTCCGCAACTGCACGAATTAGCTCATCGGTAGGCCTGAATGTAACCGTACGGCGGGCCGCAATTGTGATCGGCTCCAATGTGCGCGGATTGACACCCTTGCGCTCGGCGCGTTCGACCGCCTTAAAACTCCCGATCCCCGGCACGTGCAGGCCGCCCTTACCGTTCGTCGCACTACCAATGAGGCTCGCGAGGGAGTCGAGCACCTTGCCGGCGTCCGCAGCCGACACACCGGCTCGATCGGCAAGCACTTGAACAAAGTAGTCTTTACGCATTCACAACCTCGACCTGCTTACGAAACGGCAACACATTCCACTGCTCGCCCGCCGCGCGCGCCGCTAGAAAACGCGCCCATAGTTCAAGCGCAGCACGACGTTCGTCGTAGTAGTTGTGCTGGTCGTAGATCCCTTCGACGCCTGCCAGCCTGTGGTTCAGGCACGCTTCACTAATGTCGCGCGGCACGCCGAGCTTACGCATGTGCGACTTCATTGTTGAGCGCAAATCGTGCGGCGTGAAACGGCGAATCTTCGGTTTGTGGTTATCGATCCAGAAGTCGATCGCTTCCCGGATGGCATCCTTGCTGAGATGCGCGTCGCCACCCATGCGTTCGGCGCGCGCCCTTGATCGCGCCGGCAGAACGTAGGCAGAATCGCCCCCAAGAGTGAGCAGCTCTTCGAACCATGTGACGACAGACGGTGCAAGCGGTATGTCCATTGATGGGCCTGTCTTGGTCGCCGGGATATGCCACCGCGCCTCATCAAGATGAACGTCTGCACGCATAGCAGTGAACAGCTCGGACGCGCGAACGCCCGTTGCCAGCAGCACTCGCACCGACAAGAGGTTCTCAGTGCTCATAGACGCGTTAAAGAGGACGTGCAGTTCTTCGTTCGTCAACATCAACCGCTTCTGCACTTCGGGCCGCTTACCAATGATCGCATCCAGCTGGACACCTGCACACGGATTCGAGTCGATGAGGCGCTTGCCGGATGCGTGCTTGAATATGCCGCGCAGCGCACACCACAGGGTGAACGATTCCACCCAACCTACCTTCACGCGCTCGATCTGAGCGACGATATCAGCCGCCGACACGTCGCGCACCGACACCGCCCCCATACCGCTCTCGATGCGATCGAGATTGCGCCCGTAGCTTCGCTGCGTGCTGTTCGCTAGATTGCACAGCACCAGCTCGCGGTAGTCGCGGATAAGTTCGCGCACCGTCCAGTCACGTCGCGCCTTGGCCTTCCTGACTTCGGTGGCCGGGTTGATCCCTTTCTGCACCTCGACGCGCCGCTCGCGGGCAAGCTCACGCGCCGCCGACAAGGAGAGGTCGGGATATCGCCCGAGCGACAATTCACGTTGCCGGCCACCGTGACTGAATCTTAAAATCCATGCTGCGGTGCCGTGCGCTGAGAGAGTAAACGTCAATCCGCCACCGTCGCTTTTTGCCAGTGGCTGTCCAGCCTTCATCCATTGACGGAGCTGTACGTCGCTGAGCAAATTCAGTCCTCGCTTCCCCATCATCTCCCCGTATTCAGCTACTAATCTAGCTACTAATTTGAGCAGCGATGATACAGGATCAGGTTGGAGAATTGTGGACTACCGCACGCCGAACGCCCTTAAAATAAAGGGTTCCCGACACTTCTCAGGACAATTTTGGATCAACGCGGAGCAACATCAGAGCAGTACGATATC
>NZ_JAAGPG010001057.1:0-238 GCF_017104665.1 Burkholderia sp. Se-20378
TTGTCGGAGTTGTTAATTGTGTCTATGGTATTAGTTGGAGGTTATGTAAGGCTGTAGGTCGTTGTGGAGCTTGTCATGTGAGATAGTGGGCTGACGTAGATCGATATGTTTGCGAGTATCTTGGTGAGTTCTCTGGTTTGTGTGTATCTGTTCTTTTACGGGTTTTTGAGATTCGTTTTTTCTTTATCAAGTTCTGTCAATAGAATACCGTTGTGATTTTTTTTTTTTTTTTTTTTTT
>NZ_JAAGPG010001058.1:0-876 GCF_017104665.1 Burkholderia sp. Se-20378
TAGGCTGGTGTGCAACCAGACCGTTAGTTGCACACCAGCCTCCCGGATGCCCTCGGAGGCAGTCGGGCACGGCTCCCGCGGACGCGTGAAGCCGGCCCGCTTACCCTTCGCTTCCCGTGCGCCAGGCACCCGCACGTCCACCTTGCCTTTTTCGCGTTTTGTTTAGTATTTTTAGTAACGGCGTTTTCGCAGATTAGCGCTTAAAAACCGCGAATTCGCGGGTATTCCCCGGCTATCCGGCCCGAATTCCGCGAGATGTTTTACTATACAATCGCTTTCACCCTAAACAAACCGGACCCCGAACGATGGGTACGACCATTCGCGATGTGGCGCGGGCGGCAGAGGTCTCGATCGGCACCGTCTCCCGCGCGCTGAAAAACCAGCCGGGCCTGTCCGAAGCGACGCGTGCGCGCATCGTCGAGATCGCGCAGCGGCTCGGCTACGATCCCGCGCAACTGCGGCCGCGCATCCGCCGGCTCACCTTCCTGCTGCATCGCCAGCACAACCGCTTTCCGGCCAGCCCGTTCTTCTCGCACGTGCTGCACGGCGTCGAGGACGCGTGCCGCGAGCGCGGCATCGTGCCGACGCTGCTCACGGTCGGGCCGAACGACGACGTGCTGCGCCAGATGCGCCCGCACGCGCCCGACGCGATCGCGGTGGCCGGCTTCATCGAGCCCGAGACGATCGAGGCGCTCGCCGCGACCGGACGGCCGCTCGTGCTGATCGACCTGTGGGCGCCCGGGCTGCGTTCGGTGAACATCGACAACGCAACGGGCGCGGCGCTCGCGATGCGCCACCTGCTTGCCACCGGCCGCACGCGGATCGCGTTCATCGGCGGCTCGCCCGCGCACTACAGCATCGCGCAGCGCGCGATCG
>NZ_JAAGPG010001059.1:0-238 GCF_017104665.1 Burkholderia sp. Se-20378
GAAAAAAAAAAAACCCCCCCCCTCTCCCCCTCCCCCCCCCCCTTCTCGATCCTATCACTTACATCCATCATACGTTTCCTTTCTCATCACCTTCCACACAATTCTTCCTCCCTCACCCCTCTCTCTCATCTCATTATTCTTATCTACCGTCCCTTTCACACCTATCTTTTTTACGTCCTTTTCTTCTCTCTCCTCCCTGTATCTCTCCTCTCACTTCTCATGTTCCCCCTCGCCCATC
>NZ_JAAGPG010001060.1:0-233 GCF_017104665.1 Burkholderia sp. Se-20378
TCATGGATAGTTTTGTGATGATGATGACTTAATATACACTATTGATGTGATGTTGTATTGGTGTGTGGAGCAGTCATGCTTAGATGATAGCTCGTCGTAATAATTGACTGTGAGTCATTCTGTGTGGTGACTTCATCATTCGACTCTAGTTCGGTTTTTCACATGGTGGCACGTGTTGTTTGTTTCTGCATTCATTTTGTTTTTTTTTTTTTTTTTTTTTGTTTTTTTTTTTT
>NZ_JAAGPG010001061.1:0-1175 GCF_017104665.1 Burkholderia sp. Se-20378
CCTCGCGCCAGCCCAGCGACATCGGATGGGGAATGAAGCTGTGCAGCCATTGCCGCAACGTGCGGCGCGACGAAGGGGAGCCTGACGACATGGACGGTAAGCGGTAAAAGTGACAGCGCGGATGCGCGCAGCGACAAGCCGCGAATTATATCGCGTTGTGATACAAATTGTCGCGCTGCATCAAGCCGTTGCACGTGCGCGACGCACGTTGCTTGCAAAAAGCTTTCATATGATGAGAGCTTGCGGGCCGGGGAACCGCGCAAATTTGTCTGCAGCGGCGTACAATTCGGGCCACTGAATCCCCCGTCATGCCAGAACTACGTACGCGATGCCCGCTCTCCCGCCTTTCTCCCGGCACGGTGATCGATTCGACGTGGTTCGCGGCTGCGTTCCGTTCCCCACCTGACGCGAGCGCTGCCGACGCCTCCCCACTGACTCTCCCCAAGCCAATTCAATGGACATGCTCGAAAACATGCGCCTGTTCGTGCGCGTTGTCGAAGCCGGCAGTTTTACTGCGGTCGCGAAGGAAATCGACGCGACCACCGCGCAGGTGTCGCGCGCGGTATCGAACCTCGAAGCGCACGTTCAGACGCGGCTGCTGCATCGCACGACGCGCCACCTCGGCCTCACCGAAAGCGGCGAACGCTATTTCGAGCGCGCGAAATCGATCCTCGCGGAAATCGACTACGCGAACGCGGAGGCGCGCAACGCACTGCTGCGGCCGAGCGGCAAGATGCGCATCCACGCGATGACGGGGCTCGGGCAGAGTCACGTCGTGTCGTCGATCGTGCGCTACCAGGAAGACAACCCCGACGTGTCGGTCGAGCTGACGCTCGCGCAGCGGATGCCGAATCTCGTCGAGGAGGGCTATGACGTATCGATCGTGACGGCGTCGCAGTTGCCCGATTCGGGCTATGTCGCGCAGACCTGCGGCACGAGCTGCAGCGTGCTCGTCGCGTCGCGCGAATACCTGGCGCGCCACGGCACGCCGCAGTCGCCCGACGAATTGCCGAACCACGTGTGCCTGCGCCTCGATACGCCCGCGTCGCCGGCCGGCGAGTGGCGGCTCGAGCGCAGCGACGGCGAGGAGGCCGTGTACGAGCTGCAGCCCGCGCCGTTCCAGGTCAACGTGCCGGACGCGCTGTGCGTCGCGGTGCGCGCCGGGCGCGGGATCG
>NZ_JAAGPG010001062.1:0-1390 GCF_017104665.1 Burkholderia sp. Se-20378
TCCGGTCGCCGGCCGTGTCATCGCCCGCCCCCGCCCGTCGCCGGCGCGCTCAGCCGCGTGCGTACTCGTCATGACGACGCCACCACGGACCGGTCTCGTTGCGCCCGCGCGGCGCGCGATCGAGCCACTGGTACATCCCCCACAGCCCGTCGAGCCCGCGCGCATAAGTCGAGTACGTGTGATACACCGCGCCGTCCTCGCGCACGAACGCACTCATCCCCGGCCGGTCGAGCGAATACGTGACCGCATCGGTCCCGCACGTCGCCGCGAACTGCACGACGGGGGCCGGCGGCGGATCCATGTCCATCGCGTGGCCGGCCCGCGCGTAGTTGTACTCGACGTCGCCGGCGCGCTGCTGCGTTTCGGTGAACGACACGTTGAAGTCGAAGTTGAAATCGCTGCCGACCGACGACGCCCACGGGAAGCGCCACCCCATCCGCTGCCGGTAAGCGAGCAGCTTCGCGAGCGGCGCGCGCGACACGGCGGCGAGCGTCACGTCGTGGTTCGCCAGATGCACGGCGAAGCCGTCGAAACCGTCGGCGATCGACGAACACGACGGGCAGCCGGCCTTGTAATCGGGGCCGAACATGAAGTGATAGACGAGCAGTTGCGAACGGTCGAGAAACAGGTCGTCGAGCGTTGCCTGCCCTTGTTCGGTGTCGAACCGGTAGGTCTTGTCGACGCGCACCCAGGGCAGCGCCTGGCGTCGCTGCGCGAGCTCGTCGCTTTGACGCGTCAGCGCCTTTTCCGCGTCGAGCAGTGCGCGGCGCGCGGCCAGCCATTCGTCGCGCGTTCCGGTGAGATGAGTCGTCATGGCGGGGTTCTCCTTCCGATGGGTATCCGGGCACGGCGTCCGGTGCCGTGTGCGTGGTGCTAGATTAGTGGCGGGCATCGGACCGGAGGGAGTGACAAGTGTGTCGGGATTCGGATGGATTCGCTGATCACGGCGGCCGCGCGCGCGCTCGCGGCCGGTGACGCGCTCGGCGCGCTCGAAGACGCAGAGCAGGCGCAGCAGGGTGGTCTGGGCGCGGCCGGACGGGCCGAGCAGCGCGAGGCGCGAGCCGCGCCGCACCGTGAGGTCGATGTCGTGCAGGACGGTATGCGATCCGAACGATTTCGACAGGCCGTGGATGCGTAGTTCGCTCATGGGCGGTTCCGGGGAAAAAGGGCGGCGCTCAGTCGCGCACCGACGCGCGGCCGAGCAGCAGGAACAGCAGTCCCGATGCGCCGAGCGACAGCGCGACGAGCAGCGCCGCATAGGGCGCCGCGGCGGCGAATGCGAGCGTCGCCGTGTCGCTCCACACCTGCGTCGCGAGCGTGCGGGTGCCGATCGGCGACAGCAGCAGCGTCGCGTTGAGTTCCGTCACGACCGAGATGAACACCATCGTCG
>NZ_JAAGPG010001063.1:0-1257 GCF_017104665.1 Burkholderia sp. Se-20378
GTGAGGTACGGCGTCATCGCGCGGTAGCTCTCGGAAAAGATCGGGTGCGATGCGTGGTGAAGGGTGTTGGCGAGATCGAACGGCGACACCGGCGCGCCGGCGCGGTGCCGGCTGCGCGACACGCGGCGGGGCCGCAGCGGGGCCGGCAAGTCGGGTGTGGCGGTCTTGCTGCGTGGTCTCAATGCGAGCGGATCATCGTGCCGAACGGCTGCTCGGTCAGGATTTCCAGCAGCACCGAGTGCTCGATCCGGCCGTCGACGATGTGCACCGACTTCACGCCGCTCTTCGCCGCGTCGAGTGCCGACGAGATCTTCGGCAGCATGCCGCCGGAGATCGTGCCGTCTTCGAACAGTGCATCGATCTCGCGCGCGGACAGGTCGGTCAGCAGGTTGCCGTCCTTGTCCATCACGCCCGGGATGTTGGTCATCATCAGCAGCTTCTCGGCATTCAGCACGGTGGCGAGCTTGCCCGCGACGAGGTCGGCGTTGATGTTGTACGACAGGCCGTCTTCACCGAAACCGATCGGCGAGATCACCGGGATGAATGCGTCGTCCTGCAGCGCTTTCACGACCGCCGGGTTGATCGCCTCGACTTCGCCGACCTGGCCGATGTCGATGTACTGGCCCGGGTTGTCGCGGTCCGGCATCAGCAGCTTGCGCGCGTGGATCAGGCCGCCGTCCTTGCCCGTCAGGCCCACCGCGTGGCCGCCGAAGTGGTTGATCAGCATCACGATGTCCTGCTGCACTTCGCCGCCCAGCACCCATTCGACGACTTCCATAGTCTCTTCGTCGGTGACGCGCATGCCCTGGATGAAGGTGCCGGCCTTGCCGATCTTCTTCAGTGCGTGATCGATCTGCGGACCGCCGCCGTGGACGATCACCGGATTGATGCCGACCAGTTTCAGCAGGATCACGTCGCGCGCGAAGCCTTGCTTGAGCCGCTCTTCCGTCATCGCGTTGCCGCCGTATTTGATGACCACGGTCTTGCCGTGGTAACGGCGGATGTACGGCAGCGCCTCGGCGAGGATTTCTGCTTTCAGCGTAGGGGCGATCTGCGAGAGGTCGATGGGCTCGGACATGGCGGCGGCTCTGGCTGGGAACGGTTGAAACACGGCGAATTGTACAGGAGTGGCGCAGCGCAGCATCGGGTTTTTGGACGGGCCGGAACACCGGCGGCACGACCCGGGCACCGCACGCGGCGGCCCGCCGGCTATGGCGCGGCGCGATGTGCGCCGCGATACGGGCAGCGCTGCGAGGG
>NZ_JAAGPG010001064.1:0-1141 GCF_017104665.1 Burkholderia sp. Se-20378
CGCCACCCGCGCGCCCGATACGAATGCGAACGCGAACGCGGCGTATGCCGCGAAGGCGGCCGAGCGCACGCGCCTGTCCGCCGACGCCGCTGCCGCGGTGGCCGACGCCGTGAAGTCGCGCATTGAGCGGATCGTCAACGATACGGTGATGCAGGAGCTCGGCGAGCTGCGCGGGATGATGGAAGAGCAGTTCGACAGCCTGATGTGGCACGACCGCCAGCGTCGCAGCGCCGTGCATGGCGCGCTGACGAAGCACCTGTTCGCGGCCGGTTTCTCCGCGCAGCTCGTGCGGATGCTGGTCGACAACATGCCGGCCGGCGACGGCGCGCAGACCTTCGAACAGGCTGCCGAATGGGCGCAGTCGGTACTCGCGTCGAACCTGCCGGTGCTCGAAAGCGAAGATGCGCTGATGGAGCGCGGCGGCGTGTTCGCGCTGATGGGGCCGACGGGCGTCGGCAAGACGACCACCACCGCGAAGCTGGCCGCACGCTGCGTGATGCGCTTCGGCGCGAGCAAGGTCGCGCTGCTGACCACCGACAGCTACCGGATCGGCGGCCACGAGCAGCTGCGCATCTTCGGCAAGATCCTCGGCGTGCCCGTGCATGCGGTGAAGGATGCGGGCGACCTCGCACTGGCGCTGTCCGAGCTGCGCAACAAGCACATCGTGCTGATCGACACGATCGGCATGAGCCAGCGCGACCGCGCGGTATCCGACCAGATCGCGATGCTGCACGGTGCGAACGCGCCGGTGCAGCGCCTGCTGCTGCTCAACGCGACGAGCCATGGCGACACGCTCAACGAAGTCGTGCAGGCGTACCGCAGCGCGGGCGAGCATCCGGACCTGGCCGGCTGCATCCTCACGAAGCTCGACGAGGCGACCCACCTCGGCGGCGTGCTCGACACCGTGATCCGCTACAAGCTGCCGATCCATTACGTGTCGACCGGCCAGAAGGTGCCGGAGAACCTGTACGTCGCCTCGACCAAATTCCTGCTGAAGAGCGCGTTCTGTGTACCGCGCGACGGCTCGCCCTTCGTGCCGCAAGACGAGGACATGCCGACGCTGCTCTCCGCACTGACCGCACGTTCCACCGCCGAGCTGCACGAGGTGCGATTTGGATAAACGAATCATCGACCAGGCCGA
>NZ_JAAGPG010001065.1:0-238 GCF_017104665.1 Burkholderia sp. Se-20378
GAAAAAAAAAAACCACCCCCCTCCCCCCTCCCCCCCCCCCCCCCCCCCCCCCCCCCCCTCTCCAGGAGCTCCCCGTCGCCACAACTCCTGTCTTGCCCATTCACCCCCACTCTCACTCTTTCGCACCACCACAATGCCTCCACTCTCCCACCTCCTGCCAGCCCTCTACAACCCTCCACGATCGACCACCGTGCTCTTCTCGCACCACACCTCCTCCGACCATCACCCGCTCTACGTA
>NZ_JAAGPG010001066.1:0-1277 GCF_017104665.1 Burkholderia sp. Se-20378
TTCGGCAGGAACACCTTGTTCGTCACGATCATCAGCAGCACGCCGAGGCACGCGGTGATGCCGAGCTCGCGCACGATGTCGATCTTGATTCGCATGATCACCATGAAGCCGAGCGCGTTGGTCAGCAGCGCGACGGTGCCCGGCACGAACAGCTTGCGGAACGCGTCGCGCGCGGCGTCGGCCGACGATGCGCCGCGCACCAGCGCCTGCTTCCACGCGTTGGTCATCTGCACCGCGTGCGACACGCCGATCGAGAAGATCAGGAACGGCACGAGGATCGACATCGGGTCGATGCCGAGGCCGAGCAGCGGCAGCGCGCCGAGCAGCCAGACGACCGGCAGCAGCGCGACGACGAGCGCCAGCACGGTGGTCTTCAACGAACGCGTGTACGCGAACAGCAGCGCGGCCGTCACGAGGAACGCGAGCGCGAAGAACGCCATCACGCCCGCGATGCCGTTCTCGACGTCGCCCACCAGCTTCGCGAAGCCGATGATGTTCACGTCGATGCCCTGCTTCGCGTACTTCGCGCGGATCTCCTCGAGCTGGCGCGCGACCGCGCTGTAGTCGAGCCGCTTGCCGGTGGCCGGGTCTGTCTCGCGCAGCTCCGCGCGGATCAGCGCCGACTTCAGGTCGTTGCCGACGAGGCGGCCAATCTGCCCGGACCGCGCGACGTTGCGGCGCACCTTCGCGAGATCGTCCGGGTTCGCGCTCGAGAACTGGCCCGGCACGACCACGTCGCCGCGAAAGCCGGCCTCCGTCACCTCGGTGTAGTGGACGTTCGGCGTGAACAGCGAGAACACGCGCGAGCGGTTCACGCCGGGGATGAAGAAGACGTCGTCGGTCGCATGGCGCAGCGCGTCCATGAACGACTGGTTGTAGATGTCGCCGTCGCCCTTCCAGCGCAGGCTCACGAGGATCGTGTTCGCGCCGGGGAACGCCCCCGCATAGCGCTCGAACACCTGCATGTACGGGTGCTGCATCGGGATCATCTTGTTGAAGCCCGGATCGAGCTTCAGGCGCGTCGCGGACAGCCCGAGCGCGAGCGTCACCGCGACGCACAGCAGCATCAGCACCTTGCGCTGGCGGATGATCGTGTTGGCGCAGCGCTCGACGAACGCGGCGAGGCGCGACGCGGGAACGGCTTCAGGGGGGCGTGACAGGTCGTTCATGGAATTCTCTTGTCGATGCGAAACGAACGGGAGCAGGCAGCAGGACGGCCGCGCGTCAGGACGGTGTCGACGCAGCCGCGCCGGCGAGCGGCGCGACGCCGGCCTCGC
>NZ_JAAGPG010001067.1:0-1326 GCF_017104665.1 Burkholderia sp. Se-20378
TGCAGCCGTGTGCTCTCCCGATCTCGTCGCGATCGCGGTGCTGCGCATCCCGCTGCTGACCGCGATGCTCGTGCTGACGCCGGTCAGCATCTGGCTCGCGTCGCGGCGCCGCGACGCGGACACACCGCAGCCGGCGCCGGCCGCGACGCGCGACACGCAGCAAGGAGGCCGGCCATGAACGACACGCTGATCGCCATCGCGACGATCTTCAGCCAGTTGTCGCTGCTCGCGTTCGGCGGCGGCAACACGATCCTGCCGGAGATGCAGCGGCAGGTCGTCGACGTCCATCACTGGATGAGCGCGCACGAGTTCACCGCGCTGTTCGCGCTGGCCCAGGCCGCGCCAGGGCCGAACATGATGATCGTGTCGCTGGTCGGCTGGCACGTGGCCGGCTGGAGCGGGCTGCTGGTCGCGTCGCTCGCGAAGTTCGGGCCGTCGTCGATCGTCACCGTGCTCGCGCTGCATGCGTGGGAGCGCTTTCGCGACCGGCCGTGGCGCCGCTACGTGCAGCAGGGGATGATGCCGGTCACCGCCGGGCTGGTTGCGGCGAGCGCGGTGCTGATCTCCGAGGCGTCGAACCGCACGGCGATCCAGTGGGGCATCACGGCCGCGTGCGCGGTGCTCGCGTGGCGTACGCGCATTCATCCGCTGTGGCTGCTCGCGGGCGGCGCGCTGATCGGGCTCACGGGCATCGGGCAGTGAGCTGTCCTTCACGCAGCCGGCCGTTGCCGGTTGCGGCCGCGGGCTACTGCGACGCCGGCCGGTCGCTGTTCACGATCCCGAGCAGCCGGCCGCGCTCGCTGCCGACGTCATCCGTCGTAGCCGGCCAGTCGATCACGTAACCAGCCTCGAGCGCATCGCGCATGATCGTGCCGTAGTCGGCCTTCGCGACCCGGCCGCCTCGCAACGCGTCGGCCACCTCGTGCCTCAGCTTCGGCGTGAACGACGGATACGCGGCCACCAGCGCCGCGTACTGGCGCGCATCGATCTCGCCCGATCCGCGAGTGAACGCCCAGACGGCCACCAGCACGATCGCGGCGAACGGGATCACGGTGAAGCGCAGGAAGAACTTCGCGAGTGTCATTCGAAGGCTCGGTGAGGCGGTGCGGGGCGGCGGCCGGGGCGTAACCGGGGCAGGCCGCCCGGTATACTCGGCCGGTCCCGCGGCGGCGAAACCTGCGCCGTGGATACGTTCCGGCCGGCTGCGAACTGCGGCGGGAATCCGCACCCCGACGGCAAGAATTATATTGGCGCGCGGCACGCGGCGATGCCCGGCCGCGCAGCGCCGGCGGCGTTCGCGCCGGCCGGCAGGACTGAATTTCGCAC
>NZ_JAAGPG010001068.1:0-1310 GCF_017104665.1 Burkholderia sp. Se-20378
CCGCGCTGATCGTCGAGCCGCTCGTGCAGTGCGCGGCCGGCATGGCGATGCACGATCCGTCGTACGTGCGCGGGCTGCGCGCGCTGTGCGACGAATTCGGCGTGCACCTGATCGCCGACGAGATCGCGGTCGGCTGCGGCCGCACCGGCACCTTCTTCGCGTGCGAGCAGGCCGGTGTCTGGCCCGATTTCCTGTGCCTGTCGAAAGGCATCAGCGGCGGCTACCTGCCGCTGTCGCTCGTGCTCACGCGCGACGACGTGTTCGCCGCGTTCTACGACGACGACACGACGCGCGGCTTCCTGCACTCGCATTCGTACACGGGCAACCCGCTCGCGTGCCGCGCGGCGGTCGCGACGCTCGACCTGTTTGAGCGCGACGACGTGCTCGCGGCCAATGCGCGCAAGTCGGCGACGCTGCACGCTGCGCTCGCGCCGCTCGAAGCACACCCGCAGGTACGCCACCTGCGCGAGCGCGGCACGCTGTTCGCGTTCGACGTCGCGCTCGACGGCGACGCGGCGCGCGGCTTCTCGCGTCGCTTCTTCGAACGCGCGCTGGAACGCGAGCTGCTGCTGCGCCCGATCGGCACGACCGTGTACCTGATGCCGCCGTACGTGATGAGCGACGACGACATCGCGTGGCTCGCGCAAAGCACGCGCGACACGCTCGATGCAACGCTGGAGGAACTCGCCCAATGAGTCTGCTCGATACCCTGCAACGCGGCCTTGCCGATCTCGACGCGCAAGGGCTGCGCCGCGTGCGCCGCACCGCCGACACCGCATGCGATGCGCACATGACCGTCGACGGTCGCGAGATCGTCGGCTTCGCGAGCAACGACTATCTCGGCCTCGCCGCGCATCCGGCGCTCGTCGCCGCGTTCGCCGAAGGCGCGCAGCGCTACGGCTCCGGCAGCGGCGGCTCGCACCTGCTCGGCGGCCATTCGCGTGCGCACGCGACGCTCGAAGAAGAACTCGCGGCCTTCTCGGGCGGCTTCTCCGACGCGCCGCGCGCGCTGTACTTCAGCACCGGCTACATGGCGAACCTCGCCGCGATGACGGCGCTCACCGGCAAGGGCGCGACGATCTTTTCCGACGCGCTGAACCACGCGTCGCTGATCGACGGCATGCGGCTGTCGCGCGCGAACGTCCAGGTCTATCCGCATGCGGACACGGCCACGCTCGCCGCGTTGCTCGACGCATCGGATGCCGAAACGAAGCTGATCGTCAGCGACACCGTGTTCAGCATGGACGGCGACCTCGCCCCGCTCGCCGAACTCGTCGCGCTGGCCGAACGCCACGGCGCATGGCTGGTCG
>NZ_JAAGPG010001069.1:0-1430 GCF_017104665.1 Burkholderia sp. Se-20378
AATACCGCCGCCGGCACCGCGCCGAAGCGGCGCAGCGCGCCGCGGTCCGCCAGGGAGGTCTGCATCGCGCGCCCCTTAGTTGCCGAGCGTGGCCTGCGACCAGAGCTGGTCGACCTCGGCCTTGCGTGCCGCCGCCTTCGACACATCGAGCGGACGCACCTGCGGCGCCTTCGGCAGCTTCGCCGCGACGTCGGGCGCGACCGGCGTGCCGGGTACGGCCGGCCGCACGAAACCCTGCGCGAACAGCGCCTGCCCGACGTCGCTCATCACCAGGTTGAGCCAGAGCTGCGCGGCGGAAGGATTCGGGCCGTTCTTCACGAGGCTCATCGCATACGGCGCCGATACGCTGCCGTCCTGTGGAATCACGACGTCGGCCGCGTCGCCCATGCCGTCGACATACTTCGCTTTCAGGCCGTCGTTCTCGTAGCCGATCAGGATCGGAATCTCGCCCTTCACGAACTTCGCATAAGGCGTCGTGCCCTCGACGCGCAGCACGTTGCCCGCGCTCTTCAGCTTGCCGAAGAATTCCGCACCGGGCTTCGGGTTCTCGACGCTGCCGCCGTTCGCATACGCGGCCGCGAACACGGCGACCTGCCCCTGCCCGGTCGAACGCGGGTCGAGATAGACGACCGCGTTGCGATACTCCGGCTTCAGCAGGTCGGACCAGCGCTGCGGCACGTTTTTCACGAGCTTGCGGTTGACGAGGAACGCGATGTTCAGCGAGTGCACCGCGAACCAGCGGCCGTCCGCCGAGCGAAACACGTTCGGCAGCTTGTCGAAGTTGAGCGGCTTGAACGGCGCGACGACATCCTTGCTCTCCGCATCGAGTGCCGACGCGGCGAAGTAATACGCGGTATCGGCCTGCGGACGGCGGCGCGACTTGTCGAGCGCGACCACGGTCGCGGCCGAGCCGATGTCGTTGTAGGTGATCTCGACCTTCGGATAGCGCTTGCGGAACTCGGCGAACAGCGCCTTCCAGTTCGCCCATTCGGGGCCCGTGTCGAACGACACGACGAGCCCTTCGTCGGCGGCCTTCACATACAGCGCGTCCTCGCCCGGATACAGCGGCGCGGCGTGCACCGGCGCGGCAGCCAGCGCCGCGAACGCGCAGAGCGCCAGCACGCCGGCGCGTAGGGTCTTCACAAGAGGGTGGCCTGCAAGCATCGGGGATCTCCGTTGAATGAAAGGGGTCATTGCGCGACCGGCGCGGCCGGCAGCACGAGCAGATGGCGCGGGTCGATCGCGATGCGCCGCGTGGCCGGCACGCGGCCTTCGCACAGCAGCGGCTCGGCCGAGCCGGCGGGAATGAAGTCGTAGCGTTGCGTCGCGCCGAAGTAGCGCACGTCGCCCGGCGCGCCGTCGATGCGGTTCACGCCATGCTCCGGCGGATCGGCCTCCACGTGCTCGGGCCGCACCAGCACCTCGACCTC
>NZ_JAAGPG010001070.1:0-1264 GCF_017104665.1 Burkholderia sp. Se-20378
CACCGCGACGTCGCCCGTCGCGCGGTCGACCTCGAGATCGACGACCCACGCGGACCAGCGCGCATCGCCGTCGCGTATCGCGTCGGCTGCCGTCGGCGTGTTGCCGGAAGGCGCTGCGGCGCCATCGCAAGCGAAGCCGCGCCCGCTCACGCGCGCATGGGCACCCGGGTCGACCGTGGCCGGTGCGCCCCATGCCGCGCGCTCGCTGACCATCCGGATAATCTCGCGCGGCCCCGCGTCCCGCGCCGCATCGAGATGCTGCAGGCGCAGCGCGACCGGGTCGCGCCGCAACGTGCCGGCAAGTTCGTCGACGAAGGATTCGCGGGCGAACACGTGCGCGTGTCCGGGAATCGCGTGGCCGGCATCGGCGAGTTCGATCGACGTCTGCGCGTGCCGGTAGACGAACGGCGCGGCGGCGCCGGTATCCGCGCGTTCGGTCGCCGCACCGTGCGGTGCGTGAAGATCGTCCGTGGCCGCCTGCGCGCGATAGCGCCAGGTCGTCATTCGGCCGTCGGACGCGGTCCGCGTTTCGACGTCGAGCGAGACCTGCGCGTCTGCCTGCGCATCGCCGATCGGCCAGGTGTAGCGCACGTGGTGTGTGCGCAAGGCATCGGTGCCGACTTCGTCGCGCGGCTCGATACCGGTCACGCGCTCCGGTGCGACGGGCAAGCCTGCGTCAGGCTTCATCGCCGCCTCGCAGATAGCGTGCCGCGCGATGCACGGCCCGGATGATCTCCAGGTGCGTGCCGCAGCGGCAAAGATTGAAGCGCAACGCATCGCGGATCGCCGCATCGTCCGGCGATGGAGTGCGGTCGAGCAGCGCCTTCGTGCTCATGATCATCCCGTTCAGGCAATAGCCGCACTGCGCGGCCTGCTCGTCGATGAAGGCGCGCTGGATCGGATGCGGCGCGTCGCGCGACCCGAGCCCTTCCAGCGTCGTGACGTCGCGCCCGTGCGCGGCGGCGGCCGGCACGACGCACGAACGCGTCGCCTGCCCGTCTACCAGCACCGTGCATGCGCCGCACTGCCCGAGCCCGCAGCCGTATTTCGGGCCGTTGAGCGCGCAGTCGTTGCGCAGGACCAGCAGCAACGGCGCGTCGGGCGCAGCCTCGACGAAGGTGTGCGGCGTGCCGTTCACGCGAAACGCCAGCGGCCGCGACGGAGAAGCGGGATGGGACATGAATGGATCCGGAATGCGGCGCGCGGGCCGAGGAGACCAGCGGCGGGCGACCGGCAGCGGGCACTGCCGCCGGCGCGCGCCTGA
>NZ_JAAGPG010000107.1:0-20951 GCF_017104665.1 Burkholderia sp. Se-20378
GTTCGGCGTGAAGCGCTGCGGCGCACGCTCGAAATCGTCGACGGCCGCGACGATCGCGTGCGGCGTCTGTTCGTCGAAAAAGAGCCCGGTCGGATTCAGGTTCGATTGCGGGTCGAGCACGGTTTCGAGCGCACCGCCCTTGCCGTACGCGATCACCGGCGTGCCGCACGCCTGCGCCTCGACCACCGAGATCCCGAAATCCTCCTCGGCCGCGAACACGAACGCCTTCGCGCGCCGCATCCGGTCGTGCAGCACCGCGAACGGCTGGTAGCCCATGATCTCGACGTTCGGGCCGGCCTTCGCGCGAATCTTCTGCATCTCGGGGCCGTCGCCAATCACGACGAGCTTGCGCTCGGGCGTGCGCGAGAACGCATCGACGATCAGGTCGATCTTCTTGTACGGCACCATCCGCGACGCGGTCAGGTAGAAATCCTCCTTCTCCGCGTTCAGCGAAAACGCGTCGACGTCGACTGGCGGGAAGATCACCGCCGCGTCGCGGTGGTAGACCTTCTTGATGCGCCGCGCGATGAACGCGGAGTTCGCGACGAAGCCGTCCACCGCGTTCGCGGTGCGCGTGTCCCAGTTGCGGATGTAATGCAGGATCATCCGCGCGAGCAGCGACTTCGGCCCGTGCGTGAGGTTCGACTGTTCCAGATACTGGTGCTGCAGATCCCAAGCATAGCGGATCGGCGAATGCACGTAGCTGATGTGCACCTGGTCCGGCCCCGTCAGCACGCCCTTCGCGACCGCGTGGCTGCTCGAGATCACGAGGTCGTATTCCGAAACGTCGAGCTGCTCGATCGCGAGCGGCATCAGCGGCAGGTAGCTGCGGTACTTGGTGCGCGCGAACGGCAGCTTCTGGATGAACGACGTCGTCACCGGCTTGCCGCGCACGAACGCGCGATCGTCGAGGAAGTCGACGAGGCTGAACAGGTCCGCGTCGGGAAAGCACGCGACGATCTGCTCGAGCACGCGTTCGGCGCCCGCATAGGTGACGAGCCAGTCGTGGACGATCGCCACGCGCATCGCGCGCGTCGGATGGCGTGCGCTGGCGCGTTCGGCCGGCAGCGCCCGGCGCAGCGCGGTGGCATCGCCGGATTCGGCCACGGCCGCATCGGCGGTGGCGAGATTCAATACGGCGTGTTCCGCCAGATCGCGATTCATACCATTTTCCTCGCATTGAGACGGACGAACAGGTCGCGCACCAGCGCACGCAACCCCGGCGTCATCGTGAGCGACCACGCGACGTTCAACAGCAGCACGACCGCGCACATGCCGATCGACTCGACGAGCCCCGGCCACGCCTGCGCCATGAACAGGCTCGCGAGCAGGAACGCGAGGTGCGCGAGCATGTCGAGCACGATCGCTCGCATCCGGATCGCCGACAGGGTCAGCAGCACGCCGTAGTCGACGAGCGCGCGCGCCGCGACGACCACCGCCGCGCCGATCAGCCCGAAGTGATGGATGCCGTACCACAGGCCGCCGACGAAGAACGGCATCTCGACGAGCCCGGCGAACGCCGCGCGGGCCGGGTTGACCTGCGACTGGATCAGGATCCGCGTGACGCTCGCCTGGCCGACGAGCCACACGCTGATCACCAGCACGCGGCCGACCGGCGCCGAATGCGCGGCGAGATCCGAGCCGACCCACAGCGTGAGGAACGGCGCGAGCGCAAAGATCGCGACGATGCCGACCGGCGTGAACACGCCGTTCAGGAATTCGAGCGACTGCCGCGCGAGCGTGTCCGCATGGTCGCGGCCCACCGCCGACAGGCGCGGGAACAGCGTGCGCACGAGCGCGTTCGGCAGCATGTTCAGGCGCGTGACGAGGTTCTGCGGCACCGTGTAATAAGTGACGAACTTCGCCCCCATCCCCGCGCCGAGCATCACGCGGTCGAGCGTGTCGGCGATCATGCTGGTCGTGCTCGCGATCAGCATCCAGCCGCCGAAATTGAACAGCCCTTTCGCGGTGCCCCACTGCGGCGGATCGATGCGCCGGATCCCGAGCACCTTGATGCTGGCGTGGCCGAGCATCACCGCCGCGACCAGGCGCGCGACGACCGCCGCGGCGAGCACGGTCTGCAGGTTCGGCGCAATCCACCACGCGGCGCCGAGCGGCAGCAGCTGGAACAGGAACGTGCCGATCGTCTGGTTCGTGTTGAACACGCCGAAGCGTTCGGCGCCGTTGATCGCGCCGGCGAACACCCACGACACGTTCGCGAGCGGAATCGCGAGCGCGAGCCACGGCAGCGCGAGATACACCTCGTGCTGCATCGCCGCCGACACCTTCGTGAAATACGCGGTGTAGATGAACGCGCCGAAATAGATCAGCAGCCCGCCCACGATGCCGGTGCCGAGGTTCAGCCAGAACGCGCTCCAGAACACGCGCGCGCTTTCGTCGGCGTTGCCGCTCGCCAGTGCCTTCGAGATGTGGTTCTGCGCGGCCATGCTCATCCCGAGATCGAGGATCCCGAAATAGCCGATCAGCGTCCACACGAGGCTGACGACGCCGTAGCGTTCGACGCCGAGCGCGTGGATATAGGCGGGCACCGTCACCAGCGACACGAAGGTCGGCAGGATCAGCCCGATGAAGTTGATCGAAACGTTCTTGAGTATGCCTTTGTCCATGCTTCTGCCTTGTGTGACGCTGCCGGTCACGGTTTCCAGCGATACATCAGCACCTTGCCGCGCGCGTCTTCCTCGACGAACACGAGGTACTCGCCGTTCTCGCGCCGGAACGCGCTGATGCCGAAGGGCACGTCGACCCAGCCGGATGCCTTGCCGACCTCGGCGCCCGGGCTCATCACGCCCACTTCCTTGCCGGTTTCCTTGTCGTACACGTGGATCTTGCCGACCGGCTCCACCCCGAACAGGTAACGGCCCTCGGCCGTAAGCCCGATCAGGTCGAAGATCGGTTTCGCGTCGAGCTGCCACGGCAGCGCGACCTGGTAGCGCACGACCGGCGAACCCGTCGACCACTTGTCGAAGCGCACCAGCACGCGGCCCACTTCCTTGTTGATGCCCGGCTGCGGCGGTGCATCGGCCGTGTAACCGGTCACGTACAGCGTGTCCGTCTGCGCGTCGTAGATCGAGCGGCGCAGTTGCGTGAACGGCTGCGGCATCGGGTAGGTCGTGACCTTGTCGTACGAGTAGATCGGGTTGCCGGCCTTGTCGACGCCGCCGAACTGGAAGCGGTGAATGCCGCGCACGTCACTCGTGCGCCAGATGTCGCCCTTCGTGTCGACCCACCAGCCCCAGCCGCCCGCCTTCGCCTTGCCCGTCGTATTGATCTCGAACTCGTCGGCATCCAGACGGCCGTTGCCGTTCGCATCGCGCCACAGCCAGTCGCCGCCCGGCGGCTTGTTCGGCACCTTGTCGACCGGCCGCGCGCGGCCCGCGATCAGGCCGGACGGAATCGCGACTTCACCGTCGCGCTTCGCGTCGAAGCGATAGATCTTCAGGTGATCGGCATACATGTCGGTCAGGTACAGGAACGTGCGGCCGTCGAGGCGACGCGCGATCGGCATGCCGGGCCACTGGTCCGTATGGAACACGGGGTCGTCCGGATACTTGAAGCGGTTCGACAGGAAGCCGACGTATTTCCAGTCCTGGCCCGGCGGCTTCGACAGGTCGAGCTCGAAGCGCTTGTTGCCCGTGTACACGCTGTTCGGCCGCGCCGGGTCGAGCCACGCGCCGTCGACGAACAGCAGCCCCTGCACCTGCCAGCGCTGCTTGCCGTCCGGCGTATAGCTTTCGAGCACCGCGCCGAGCCCTGCGCCGATCGTGTCGTGGCGCGGCCCGATGCCGTTCATCGACACATAGATGTTGCCCGCACGGTCGACGCCGACGCCCGTCAGCCCGTTGAACCGCTGCGGCCCCGGCCGGCCCGGCACCGGGCCCGCGAAGATCCCGCCGCGCTCGCCGAGCGTGCCCGACTGCGCATAACCCTTGCCGCCTTTCGAGAAAATCAGGATCTGCTGGCGCGGCCCGTTGTCCGCGACGAGCACGCGCCCTTTCGCGTCGACCGCCACGTCCACCGCGTCGGTGCCTTCCGGCAGTGCAGGCGCGTCGTCGAGCTTGCGGCCGTCCGCGCGCACGTGCACCAGGTGCGCGGGCCCGTTGATCGTATCCGTGAGCAGCCACAGCGTGCCGTCGCCCGCGAGCGCGAGGCGGCCCGGCTCGTGCGCGCTCCACGTGCCCTTCTGCTGCATCGTTTCCGCGTCGTACACGTCCACCGCGTCGCGCGACGGATTCGTCGCGAACAGCGTCTTGTCGTCGGCCGCGAGGCCGCCGACTTCCGCCTTCTGCTCGCCCACTTCCGAGCGCGCCGGAGCCGCCACCTCGTTCATCATCATGAAACTCGCGGCCATCCGCGCGCGGCCGGTGTCCGCGCGGCCGCCCGGCGCGACCTGCGGCGACGCGCGGAACGGCGCGGGCTGCTTCAGGTCACCGATCGTGCGGCGCGAGATGCCGAACCACTGCTTGCCCTTGTCCGGCCAGATGCCGGGCGACTGCAGGTGGCCGCGCTCGTTGCCGACCCCGATCGCGACGTACGCGTACTTGCTGTTCACCGCGATCGCGCTGCCGCCGAGGTTGCCCCAGCCGTGCGTGCCACCGGCGAAGCCGAGCATCTTCCCGTCCTGGTAGACGCTCGCCTCGGCCCCGCTCTCGTCCCACGGCGCATTCGTATACACCTTGCCTTCAGGCGTCACCGCGATCGCGCGGATGTCGATCTGCGTCCAGCTGCCGTCGCCATAGCCGAACGTATTGCCGATCCACGACGTCGTCGCGGGCAACACCGTTTCGGCCGGTGCGGCGCTCGTCAGCAGCGTCGCGCATACCGTCATGCCTACCAGAATCAGACGTCGCAATGCGCTTCTCCAGACTTGATGCTACAGCGACCGGCGCCACCGCGGACTGCCACCGGTGCACCTTGTCGCTAAATGGGTTTCAAACGTCGCGATGCAGGTTACAAGCAAAAATAATCACAAGAAATTTGGAAATATTTGGGGATGTTTCCGCCTGAAATATCGAACCGGAACAGAGGCAAAAAGACACCAAAAAACGGCAATAACGACCGCATTTCTTTTTCCGATCCGTAGAAAATGCCGCCTTGCGCCGCCTGACGGGGCCGTCCGGGCACCGACCTTTCACCCCGCGATCGAAATAATCGGCATTTGAATGTTTGTCGTCAGATAAATGACGCGCGTTTTTTTGCCGATTTCTTTTCCCTAGAATCGATTTCGATTCGATATTTCATTTAATGGCATGCACTACGTTCACGTTTACGCATCGGATGTGCGACACGCCCCGGCTCGCGCCGCGCGTCGCGAAGGAGCGGCGCGATGACGGGCATCTCGCGACCCGCGGACCTCACCCCGCCGCAACACGGCCGCATCGTGCAGCTCGACGGGCTGCGCGCGATCGCGGTGGGCGCCGTGTTCCTGCAGCACGCGCTGAAGGCGCCGCTCTGGATGGGTGTCGACCTGTTCTTCGTGTTGAGCGGGCTGCTGATCACCGGCATCCTGCTCGATCGCAAGGCGCGCGGGCAGTCGTACTTCAGCCACTTCTACGCACGTCGCGTGCGTCGCATCCTGCCGCCGTACGTGCTGCTGCTGGTGGTGTCGACGATCCTGTTCGGCGCGAGCTGGCTGCCGCACTGGCCGTGGTTTGCGTTCTTCTCGACCAACATCGGGCTGTCGCTCGGCAGCATCGGCCATGACAGCCTGAACGTGCTGTGGTCGCTCGCGGTCGAGGAGCAGTTCTATATCTTCTGGCCGTTCGTCGTGCTGTGGTGCTCGGAGCGCGCGCTGCTGTGGGTCGCCGCCGCGCTGATCGTCGCGGCCCCCGTGCTGCGCGCGATCGCGACGCCGTGGTTCGACTCGTTCTGGCCGATCTACTACCTGACGCCGTTCCGGATGGACCTGCTCGCCGCGGGCGCGCTGCTCGCGATCGTGCTGCGCCGCGACCGGCGCGCGCTCGAGCCGTTCTATCCGCTCGCGATCGTCGGCGCGCTCGTGTCGCTCGCGATCCTCGGCTGGCTGCACCTGTCGTTCCCGCGCTTTCGCGCCGCGAACACGCCGCTGTCGAATGCGGCGCTCTACAGCATCTCGCTGCTGCTGTGCACGTCGATCGTCGTGATCGCCCTGCGCGGCCGCGGCCTCTTGCAGCGCGTGCTGACGAACCCGATGCTCGTCTACGTCGGCACCGTCAGCTACACCGTGTACCTGATCCACCTCAGCGTGCTGTACGCGCTGTGGCCGCTGCACCTGAACCGCTTCGTCACGGCCGCGCTGGCGCTCGCGATCACGCTCGCGTACGCGACCTTGAGCTGGTACGGCTTCGAACGGCGCCTGACGCGCGGCCCCGCACGCCGCGCACTGCCGGCCGCCGCCGGCACGACCGCCTGAATTTCATCATCCATAGATTTCGACAAGGACAATGCCATGACCCAAACTCGCAAGAAGGCCATCATCACCGGGATCTCGGGGCAAGACGGCGCCTACCTGAGCAAGCTGCTGCTCGACAAGGGCTACGAGGTCACCGGTACCTACCGCCGCACCAGCTCGGTGAATTTCTGGCGCATCGCCGAGCTCGGCGTCGACACGCACCCGAACCTCACGCTCGTCGAGCATGACCTGACCGATGCCGGCTCGAGCCTGCGCCTGCTCGAACGCACACAGCCCGACGAGCTGTACAACCTCGCCGCGCAGAGCTTCGTCGGCGTGTCGTTCGACCAGCCGGCGACGACCGCCGAAGTGACGGGCCTGGGTCCGCTGAACCTGCTCGAGGCGATCCGCGTCGTGAGCCCGAAGACGCGCTTCTACCAGGCATCGACCTCCGAGATGTTCGGCATGGTGCAGTCGATTCCGCAGACGGAAGCGACCTCGTTCTATCCGCGCAGCCCGTACGGAGTCGCGAAGCTGTACGCGCACTGGACGACGGTGAACTACCGCGAGTCGTACGGCCTGTTCGGCAGCAGCGGCATCCTGTTCAACCACGAATCGCCGCTGCGCGGCCGCGAGTTCGTCACGCGCAAGATCACCGACACCATCGCGAAGATCAAGCTCGGCAAGGCGACCCGCCTCGAGCTCGGCAACCTCGACGCGAAGCGCGACTGGGGCTTCGCGCTCGAGTACGTCGAAGGCATGTGGCGCATGCTGCAGGCCGACGAACCCGACACCTACGTGCTTGCGACCAACCGCACCGAGACCGTGCGCGATTTCGTGCGGATGGCGTTTGCAGCGGCCGGCTACCAGATCGAATGGACCGGCAAGGGCGAGCAGGAGCGTGGCCTCGACGCGTCGAACGGCAACGTGCTCGTGGAAGTGAATCCGAAGTTCTATCGCCCCGCCGAGGTCGACCTGCTGATCGGCTGCGCCGACAAGGCGAAAAGCCAACTCGGCTGGGAACCGAAGACGACGCTCGAACAACTTTGCCAGATGATGGTCGAGGCAGATCTGACGCGGAACCAACACCATGACACGTTCTGATATCGAGCACACCCGGCGCCGTGCCTTCGTCACGGGTCTGACGGGCTTCACCGGCCGTTACATGGTGCAGCATCTCGAAGCGGCCGGCTACGACATCTGGGGCACCGTCGCACCCGGTTCGCCACCGTCGGACGATCCGATGTTCGCGAACTGTACGCTGTTGCCGGTCGACCTGCTCGACGCGGATGCGGTACGCGCTGCCGCCGCTGACGCACACCCCAACGCGGTCGTGCATCTCGCCGCGCGCGCGCATGTCGCGCAGGATGATCCGTCACAAACTTATGCGGTCAACGTCGTCGGCACGCGCAACCTGCTGGCGGCGCTCGCGGGTCTCGATCGCCGCCCGTCGGCCGTGCTGCTCGCGAGCAGCGCGAACATCTACGGCAACTCGACGGCCGGCGTGCTCGACGAAAACGTCCCGCCCGACCCCGCGAACGATTACGCGATCAGTAAGCTCGCGATGGAATATGCGGCGAAGCTGTGGGCCGACCGGCTGCCGATCGTGATCGCGCGGCCGTTCAACTACACGGGCGTCGGCCAGAGCGATGCGTACCTGCTGCCGAAGCTCGTCGCGCACTATGCGCGCAACGAACCGCGGATCTCGCTCGGCAATCTCGACGTGCGCCGCGACTTCTCGGACGTACGCGACATAACGGCCGCCTATCTGAGGCTGATCCAGACCGCGCCGGCCGGCGAGATCCTTAACGTCTGCTCGGAGCGCGCGTATTCGCTGAAGGAAGTATTGGCGATACTGTCCCGCATCACAGGCTACGTGATCGACGTGACGATCGACCCGCGCTTCGTGCGGCCCAACGAGGTCAAGAGCCTGAGCGGGTCCCGCGACAAGTTGCGGCGTGCGGTGGGTGAACTGCCCGTCACGCCGCTCGACGAAACGCTGCGGTGGATGGTGAGCGCGGTACGCGAAGGCGCGCCGGCACGTTCGCTAAACGGATCGCGCCCGCGCGAAGGTATGCGTCGCGGCTACGGCGCCGACGGCGACAGATCGTACTCACAGGCACGCCCCGTCGCATCGCCATAAGGACGCGTGCCGCCGCACTCAGCCTTCGAGGCCGCGCGCGAGATCCTTGCGCAGGTCGCCCGCGTCCTCGAGGCCGACCGACAACCGGATCAGCCCTTCGCTGATCCCCGCTGCCGCGCGCGCTTCCGGTGTGATGCGGGCGTGGGTGGTCGTCGCCGGATGGGTAATGGTCGAGCGCGTGTCGCCGAGGTTGCCGGTGATCGAGATCAGCTTTGTGTTGTCGATCACGCGCCACGCATTCGCGCGCTGCTGTTCAGGCGTATCGCCCTTCAGCTCGAACGACAGGATCGACCCGCCCGCCTTCTGCTGACGCTTCGCGAGTTCGTGCTGCGGGTGCGATTCGAGGCCGGGATGAAACACGCGCGCGACGGCCGGATGCGAATCGAGCCAGCGTGCGATCTCCAGCGCGTTCGCCGACTGCTTCTCGACGCGCAGCGACAGCGTCTCCATCCCCTTCAGCAGCACCCACGCGTTGAACGCCGACAGCGTCGGGCCCGCGCTGCGCACGAACGGGAACACCTTGCCCATGATGAATTCCTTCGAGCCGACCAGCGCGCCGCCGAGCACGCGCCCCTGGCCGTCGAGGAATTTCGTCGCCGAGTGCATCACGACATCCGCGCCGAGCTTCAGCGGCTGCTGCAGCACCGGGCTGCAGAAACAGTTGTCGACGACGAACAGCGCGTTCGATGCCTTCGCGATCTTGCCGATCGCCTCGATGTCGGCGAGTTCGGTCAGCGGGTTCGACGGCGTCTCGAGGAAGAACATCTTCGTTTCCGGACGCACGGCTTCCTTCCATGCGTTCAGGTCGGTCGGGTCGACGAAGGTCGTCGTGATGCCGAACTTGCTGAAGATCTGCGAGAACATCCCGAGCGTCGAGCCGAACAGGCTGCGCGAGCTGACGAGGTGATCGCCGGCCTGCAGCGCGGCCATCACGACCGACATGATCGCGGCCATCCCCGACGCCGTCGCGATGCACGCCTCGCCGCCCTCGAGCGCCGCGAGACGCTCCTGGAACATGGTGACCGTCGGGTTCGTGAAGCGCGAATAGGTGAAGTAGTCTTCCGAATTCGCGAAGCGCTCGGCCGCGTCGGCCGCGCTCTGGAAGCAGAAGCTCGACGTGAGGAACAGCGCTTCCGAGTGCTCGTTGAAGTCGCTGCGCAGCGTGCCCGCGCGCACGGCAAGCGTGTCGAAGTTGAGGGAGTCGTCCATGTTCCGTTTTCCGTATTCGATGGCCGCGCGGGTGGCGCGAACCCAGTCAAAACCAGGCCAAAACAAAAAGCCCGCTATGCGTCGGCATCAGCGGGCTTCGGTGCGGTACGACAGCGATCGACTCGGGCCGGTTGCCACCGGCCTTCGCTTTAGCTGTTTTGGGAAGTCGCCCCGCGTCCGCAAGCTGATATCAAATCGACGCAAGGCCACATCCTATCACGCTTCGTCAAAAGCGTGCGCCGGTGTCACTCGACCGACAGCTGCAGGTTCATCTGCGAGCGTTCGGTGTCGCCAGCCGTGTCGCGATCGGCCTGCGATGCCGGCGTGAGGCGCGCGCGCTCGATCGCATCGAGATACTCGGGCGTCACGTCGCCGGTGATGTAGTTGCCGTCGAAGCACGACGCCTCGAAGCGTTCGAGCTTCGGGTTGATGTCGCGCACCGCGCGGCGCAGGTCGTCGACGTCCTGGTAGATCAGGTGATCGGCGCCGATGATCTTCGCGACGTCTTCGTCGGTACGGCCATGTGCGACCAGCTCGCCGCGCGTCGGCATGTCGATGCCGTACACGTTCGGGAACTTCACGGGCGGCGCGGCCGACGCGAAGATCACCGACTTCGCGCCCGCATCGCGCGCCATCTGCACGATTTCATGCGAGGTCGTGCCGCGCACGATCGAATCGTCGACGATCAGCACGTTCTTGTCCTTGAACTCGATGCTCATCGCATTGAGCTTCTGGCGCACCGACTTCTTGCGCACGGCCTGGCCCGGCATGATGAAGGTGCGGCCGACGTAGCGGTTCTTGAAGAAGCCTTCGCGGTACTCGACGCCGAGCTTCGCGGCCACCTGCATCGCAGCCGGGCGCGACGAATCGGGAATCGGCATCACGACGTCGATCTGCACGTTCGGCAGCTCGCGCTTGATCTTCTCGGCGAGATAGTCGCCCATGCGCAGACGCACGTTGTAGACCGGCACGCCATCGAGGCACGAATCCGGACGCGCGAGGTACACGTATTCGAACATGCACGGATTCAGCGTCGGCTGCTCCGCGCACTGCTGGCTGTGGAAGTTGCCGGCCGGGTCGATGAAGATCGCTTCGCCCGGCTGCACGTCGCGGACGAATTCGAAACCGATGCCTTCGACGGCCACCGACTCCGACGCGACCATCCACTCGGTGCCGTGCTCGGTTTCGAGCTTGCCGATGCACAGCGGGCGGATGCCGAACGGATCGCGGAACGCGAGCAGGCCGTAGCCGGCAATCAGCGACACGATCGCATACGAGCCCTGCAGGCGGCGATGCACGCCCGCGACGGCCTTGAACACCGACGCCGGGTCGAGCTCGAGGCCCGTGGTCGACAGTTGCAGCTCGTGCGCGAACACGTTGAGCAGCACTTCGCTGTCGGAATTGGTGTTGAGATGCCGGCGGTCGATCCGGAACATCTCGTCCTTCAGTTGCTGCCAGTTCGTCAGGTTGCCGTTGTGCGCGAGGATGATCCCGAACGGCGCGTTCACGTAGAACGGTTGCGCCTCGGCTTCGCTCGACGCCGAGCCGGCGGTCGGGTAGCGCACCTGGCCGATGCCGTAGGTGCCGGGCAGGCTGCGCATGTTGCGCGTGCGGAACACGTCGCGCACCATGCCGTTCGCCTTGTACATGTGGAAATTGCTGCCGTCCGCCGTCGCAATGCCCGCCGCGTCCTGACCGCGATGCTGCAGCAGCAGCAGGCTGTCATAGATCAGCTGATTGACCGGGGATTGGGAGATAACGCCTACGATGCCGCACATGGCATGTCCTTCAGAATGACAAAATCGGTTCCGTCCTGCCCGGCCGCGTCGTCACACGCGTACGTACTGGGCCATGCCGTCGGGCAGGAGCTGCTTCAGCTCATGCACGCCCTGTTCGGCGAAAGGACGCAATAGCGCATTGCGCCAGAAATCCTGTTTGGGCAGTTCGGTCAGCCCGGCCGCCGCGACCAGCAGCACTACCAGTACGCAGCCGCGGACGAGCCCGAACATCATGCCCAGCGAGCGGTCGACGCCGCCCAGACCACTCGCCTGCGCGATCCGCGACAGCAGCGCGTTCGCCACACCGGCGACCAGCACCACGCCGATCACGACCAACGCGAAGGCGATCACCCACTGCGTCAGTGCGCCGCCCGGCCAGTTCGCCGGGATATACGGCACGACCAGTCCGACGTAGCGGCCCGCGATCACGATCGCCGCGATCCAGCCGATCAGCCCGAAAATCTCGGACACGAAGCCGCGCCACGCACCGCGTAGCGCCGACAACACGATCACCGCCAATACAGCGTAGTCGAAAGCCGTCAGCATCGTGCGTTACTGCGTCAGACCGGCTTCGCGCACCTTCGCGATCGCGGCGGAAGCCGCCGCACGATCCGCGAACGGGCCCGCACGCAACAGTGTAGCCGTGCTGCCGTCCGCCTGCTTGCGATGCTCGACATATGCGGGCACGCCCGCCGATTTCAATTTGGTGGCCCACGAACGGGCCGTCGCGTCGTCCTTGAACGAACCGAGCTGCACCGCGAAGCGCGCACCGGCCGGCGACGACGGCGACGAAGCGTCACTGCTGTCCGGGCTGGCGGCGTCGGCATTCGCGACGGCCGCGGGCGCAGGCTTCGGCGCAGCCGGCTTCGCCACGGGGGCAGCCGGTTTCGGCGCGGGCTTCGGCGGCGTCACGCTTGCCGTGGTCGTGGTATCGGGTTTCGCAGCCGGCTTGTCGGCATCCTTCGGCGCGGGCGCCGGTGCAGCCGCAACGGCCACATCGGATGCCGGCGGCTCGTCGTGCGCGACGCCCGCCTGTACGTCGGACGCGTCATCGTCGCGCGGCGCGACCGCCTGGTGCGCGGGCCGGTTCGGAATGTCGATTGCGATATCGTCCGTGACCGGCTTCGGGTGCGAATCGAGCACCATCGGCAGCACGATCACGGCTGCGACGACGAGCGCGATCGCGCCGACGAGGCGACGGCGCGCGCGTTGCTTTTCTGGAAGGGTCGGATCGAGGAGCAGTGCGTCCGATTCCGGACGCTCGGTACGGCGTGAGCGTCGCTCGACGCGTTCAGTGCGCTCCGTGCGCACGTTCCGGGAGGTCCCGGTGCGACCGCCGCGCCGCTGGGGCGCGTCGTCGTCTTTTTTGCCGAACGAGAAAATTCCCATGAATGGCTGAGTCCGAAACTGCCCGTCAGTCAGTGTTGCTGCGATTTACGGTAGGCCAGCACGCCGGCAACCGTATGGAAACTGCCGAAAACCACGATTCTATCATTCTCGGATGCTCTTTTTAGTGCATCGCTAAACGCTTCGGCGGGCGACGTGTAACGCGTGACGCTCGAATCGGGCCCCTCCTCCACGCCGGCCTTGCGCAGCGCGGCTTCGAGCTGCTCCGCGGAGGCAGCGCGCGGCAGCGGCAGGTCGGTCACGCACCAGTGGTCGATCTCGCCTTTGAGGTGCTGCAGCACGCCGTCGATGTCCTTGTCGTGCATCGCGCCGAACACTGCGTACGTGTACGGGAAGAAGCCCATGTTGCCGAGATTCTGCTCGAGCACGGCCGATGCATGCGGGTTGTGCGCGACGTCGAGCACGATCGCCGGCTTGCCGGGCAGCACCTGGAAGCGCCCCGGCAGTTCGACGTTCGCGAGGCCGAGCCGGATGTCCTGCGCCGACACCGGCAGCAGCGGGCGCAGCGCTTCGAGCGCGGCGAGCGCGGCCGATGCATTGATCAGCTGATTCGCCCCGCGCAGCGCCGGATACGCAAGCGCCGGATAGCGCTTCTCGCGCCCGAGGTAGCTCCACTGCTGGCGCTCCGCGCCTGCCTGCGCCTCGTAGCGGAAATCGCGTCCGACCAGCCACAGATCGGCGCCGACCGCTTCCGCGTGGTCGATCAGCGTTTGCGGCGCGGCCGGATCGCCGCAGATCGCCGGCTTGCCGGAGCGGAAGATCCCGGCCTTCTCGAACGCGATCTTCTCGCGCGTGTCGCCGAGGTATTCGGTGTGGTCGATGTCGATGCTCGTGACGATCGCGCAATCGGTATCGATGATGTTGACCGCATCGAGCCGGCCGCCGAGGCCGACTTCGAGGATCACCGCGTCGAGCCCGCGCGACGCGAACAGGTGCAGGATCGCGAGCGTCGTGAATTCGAAGTACGTGAGCGACACGGGCTCGGGCAGCGACGTGCGCGCGGCTTCGACGGCCTCGAAGTGCGGCAGCAGCTCGTCATCGGTGACGTTCTGCCCGTTCACGCGCGCGCGCTCGTTGAATTCGAGCAGGTGCGGCGACGTGTGGCAGCCGACCTTGTAGCCGGCACGCACGAGGATCGTCTCGAGGAACGCGCAGGTCGAGCCCTTGCCGTTCGTGCCGCCGACGGTGATGACGGGGCACGCGAATTCGAGCTGCAGCGCCGCCTTGACCTGCCCGATGCGGGTCAGGCCCATGTCGATGCCGACCGGGTGCGCGCGTTCGAGATGGGAAAGCCACGCGTCGAGAGTGGGAAAAGTGCTCATCGGTTCAAATCTGGATCGGGACCGCCACTACGCCAAAAAACGAAGCGCGCCGCCTGGCGCTGAAACCAGGCGACGCGCAGTGTTCACCATCTTGCGCCGGTCAAGCCAGCGCGTCGGCCGGCTGTCGCTGCAGCAGCGCGAGCAGTTGCGCGATCTCGTCGCGCAGCTTGCGGCGGTCGACGATCATGTCGATCGCGCCCGTCTTCAGCAGGAATTCGGCGCGCTGGAAGCCTTCCGGCAGCTTCTCGCGAACCGTCTGCTCGATCACGCGCGGGCCGGCAAAGCCGATCAGCGCCTTCGGTTCGGCGATCACGACGTCGCCGAGGAACGCGAAGCTCGCCGACACGCCACCCATCGTCGGGTCGGTCAGCACCGAGATGAACGGCAGCTTCGCTTCGGCCAGCTTGGTCAGCATCGCGGTGGTTTTCGCCATCTGCAGCAGCGACAACAGGCTTTCCTGCATCCGCGCACCGCCCGAAGCCGTGAAGGATGAACGGCACTTGCTGTTCCAGCGCGTTCTGCGCGCCGCGTGCGAAGCGCTCGCCGACCACCGAGCCCATCGAGCCGCCCATGAACGAGAACTCGAAGCAGGCCGCGACCACCGGCAGCGTGTGGATCGCACCGCCCATCACGACCATCGCGTCGGTTTCGCCCGTGTCGTCCATCGCTTCCTTCAGACGATCGGGGTACTTGCGGCTGTCCTTGAACTTCAGCGTGTCGACCGGCACGATTTCCTGGCCGATCTCGTAGCGGCCTTCCGGATCGAGCAGCCCGTCGAGGCGCTCACGCGCACCGATGCGCATGTGGTGATCGCACTTCGGGCACACGTGCAGGTTCGCGTCCACGTCGTTGCGGTACAGCACGGCCTCGCAGGACGGGCACTTGACCCACAGGCCTTCCGGAATGCCCTTGCGGCTTTTCGGGTCGGTCTGCTTGATCTTCGGCGGCAACAGTTTGTCGAGCCAGCTCATCGTATGGTTTCCTGTTCCGTGGCGGGCCGGGCCGCATGGCCCGTTCCCGCTTCCTGTGTTGTGTTTATCGCGCCGTCTTGCCCGCGCCGTCCAGGGCGGCGCGCAGCTCGGCGATGAACGTCTTCAGCGCGGCGGCGGCACCCTCCGGCGCAGCGCTTTCGAGCAGCTGCACGAGGCGGCTGCCGATCACGACGGCGTCCGACACTTCGGCCACCGCGCGCGCCGTTTCGGCGTCGCGAATACCGAAGCCGACGCCGACCGGAACCGGCACGCGCGACTTGATGGCCGGGATTTTACCCGCAATGCTCGAAACATCCAGATTTCCTGCGCCGGTCACGCCCTTGAGCGACACGTAATACACGTAGCCGCTCGCGATCTTGCCGACGTCGGCGATGCGTTCGTCGGTCGACGTGGGTGCGAGCAGGAAGATCGGATCGATCTGCGCGGCGCGCATTTTCTCGGCGAACACGCCCGCCTCTTCCGGCGGATAGTCGACGACGAGCACGCCGTCGACGCCGGCCGCCTGTGCTTCGGCCGCGAACGCGTCGACGCCCATCCGCTCGATCGGGTTCGCATAGCCCATCAGCACGACGGGGGTTTTGGGGTCGGTTTCGCGAAAGCGCTTCACGTCGGCGAGCACGCTCTTGAGCGTGACACCGCGCGCGAGCGCGCGCTCCGACGAGCGCTGGATCACGGGGCCGTCGGCCATCGGGTCCGAGAACGGCACGCCGAGTTCGATCACGTCCGCGCCGCCTTCGGCGAGCGCGTGCATGAATTCGACGGTCTTGGCCGGATCGGGGTCGCCGGCCGTGATGAACGGGATCAGGCCCTTACGGCCTTGTTCGGCGAGCGCGGCGAAGGTCTGCTGAATACGGGACATGGCAATTTTCCTAGATGCGTTCGGCGATGCGGCGGCGCGATTCACGCGCACGCCGGCGCAGCGAGCGCGTTCACGCGCTCGTGCGCGATCGCACAATAGCTTTCGTTGATCTCGTAGCCGACGAAGTCGCGCCCCTGCCGTGCGCAGGCCACCGCGGTCGTGCCGCTGCCCATGAACGGATCGAGCACGCGGCCGCCCGGCGGGCAGCTTGCGAGCACCATCCGCTCGATGATTTCCAGCGGCTTCTGGGTCGGATGATCGACGCGCTCCGCGTGCTGCCGGTGCAGGCGCGAGACCGACCAGACGTCCTTCGGGTTGTAGCCCATCTCCAGCCACTTGCTGCCTTCGAACAGCTTGCGCGAGCGGGCCTTCTTCGTATCGGCGTCGTACGGGATGCGGACCGGATCGAGATCGAAGTAATACGCCTTGGAAACCGCGAAAAAGCCGATGTTGTCGTGCACCGACGTGAAACGGCGCGTCGTGCCGCCCATGCTCGGCACGCGTCGGTCCCAGATGATCTCGTTGACCATCGTGAGCTGCGTCTTCAGGAAACTGAAGATTTCCGGCGCGTACTGCCACGTGCAGAAGATGTACATCGACCCGCTCGGCTTCAGCTTCGGAATCGCGAGCTCGAGCCACCCGCGCGTCCACGCGAGAAAGTCGTCGCCCGAACGCTTGTCCGAGTCGTTGCCGTAGTCCTTGCCGAGCCCGTACGGCGGATCGGCGACGATCAGGTCGATCGACGCGTCCGGCAGGTGCGCGGCATGGGTCAGGAAATCGCGGTTATGCAGTTCGATCCCGGACGGCAGCGCGCGCGGCACGGCAGCGGCGGGCTGAACCGCCCCCGCCTCGCTCGCGGCGCCGCCGCCCGGTTCTTCGATCAGGTCACGCATCGGTCGGGGTCAGAGTTCGATGCCCGATCGCTCGGCGACCGTGTGCATGTCCTTGTCGCCGCGGCCCGACAGGTTGACGAGCAGGATCTTGTCCTTCGGCAACGTCGGCGCGAGCTTCACGCCATACGCGATCGCGTGGCTCGACTCGAGCGCGGGAATGATCCCCTCGATCCGGCAGCAGTCGTGGAACGCCTTCAGCGCTTCCTCGTCGGTGATGCCGACGTACTGCGCCCGGCCGCTGTCCTTCAGCCACGCGTGCTCGGGGCCGACGCCCGGATAGTCGAGGCCCGCCGACACCGAATGCGTCTCGATGATCTGGCCGTCGTCGTCCTGCAGCAGGTAGGTACGGTTGCCGTGCAGGACGCCCGGGCTGCCGGCGATCAGCGACGCCGCGTGATGGCCCGTGTCGAGGCCGTCGCCGGCGGCTTCGACGCCGATCAGCTGCACCGAGGTGTCGTCGATGTACGGATAGAAGATGCCCATCGCGTTCGAACCGCCGCCCACACAGGCGATCACCGCGTCAGGCTGCCGGCCGGCGAGCTCGGGCATCTGCACCTTGCACTCGTCGCCGATCACGCGCTGGAAGTCGCGCACCATCATCGGGTACGGGTGCGGACCCGCGACCGTGCCGATGATGTAGAACGTGTTCTCGATGTTCGTGACCCAGTCGCGCATCGCTTCGTTCAGCGCGTCCTTCAGCGTGCGCGAACCCGACTCGACCGGCACGACCGTCGCGCCGAGCAGTTTCATCCGGTAGACGTTCGCGGCCTGGCGGCGCACGTCTTCCGAACCCATGTAGACGACGCACTCCATCCCGAAGCGCGCGCAGATCGTCGCGGTCGCGACGCCGTGCTGGCCGGCGCCCGTCTCGGCGATCACGCGCTTCTTGCCCATGCGCTTCGCGAGCAGCGCCTGGCCGATCACGTTGTTGATCTTGTGCGCACCCGTGTGGTTCAGGTCTTCGCGCTTCAGGTAGATCTGCGCGCCGCCGAGCGTCTCGCTCCAGCGCTGTGCGTGATAGATCGGCGACGGGCGGCCGACGAAATGCTTCAGCTCGCGCTCGAATTCGGCGACGAAATCGGGATCGTTCTGGAATTTTTCATACGCCGCGCGCAGTTCGTCCAGCGCGTGAATCAGCGTCTCGGCGACAAACGTGCCGCCATACGGGCCGAAGTGGCCGCGATCATCAGGAAGGTTGTACATGGTGTCTCTCTCGATCGGTCGGCGCGCCCCGCTTTCGGGGCCGCACCGCTTGCATCACCCGGCGTCCGCTTCGCGCACCGCGCGTACGAACGCCGCCATCCGGGCGTGATCCTTCACGCCCTTCGCGCCCTCCACTTCGATGCCACTCGAGACATCGACAGCAAACGGGCGCAACTGGCGAATCGCATCACCGACGTTTTGCGCGCTCAAGCCACCACTCAAAACGGCCCGATGCGCGAGCTCTGCGGGAATAAGAGACCAATCGAAGACCTTGCCGCTACCACCGTAATCCGGCACCAGGGTGTCGAACAGGAGGCCGCGCGCTTTCGAATAACGAAGACCCGATTCTACCAAATCGGCCGATTGCGTCGAGGGGCCCACGCGCACCGCGCGCAGCCACGGCAGGCGCGCCGCGCGGCCTAGCGCGTCGCACTGTTCGGGCGTCTCGTCGCCATGGAACTGCAGCAGCGTGAGCGGCACGTCGCGCACGACGGCCTCGATCTCGGCCTCGGTCGCGTTCACGAACAGCCCGACCACCGACACGAACGGCGGCGCGAGACGCGCCAGCTCGGCCGCCTGCGCGATCGACACCGCGCGCGGGCTCTTCGGGTAGAACACGAGGCCGATCGCATCGGCGCCGAGCGCGGCCGCGTGCAGCACGTCCTCGGGGCGCGACAGCCCGCACAGCTTGATGCGGGTGCGCGGCGGCAGGCTGGCCGCGGCGGGAGTCGAGGGAGACACGGCGTGATCCGTCATGATTGCGGGTCCAGATCGGCCCAGACGCTGCTCCACGGCACACTGCCGAGCTGCGCGGGCGGGACGGCGAATTCCGCCGGGTAGCCGACGTGGGCGAGATACAGCCCGTCGGCCATGAACGTGGGCGCCGCGAGATTGCGGTCGCGCCCGGCCAGCACGTCGGCGAGCCAGTCGGCCGGATAGCGGCCTCGACCGACCGCGACGAGGCAGCCCATCAGGTTGCGCACCATATGGTGCAGGAACGCGTTGGCGCGGAACCGGAAATGAACGAAATGGCCCACGCGCCGCACGTCGATCTGGTACAGGTGTTTGACCGGCGTCTTCGACTGGCATTCCGACGACCGGAACGACGAGAAATCGTGCTCGCCGATCAGGTGCGCGGCGGCGGCGCGCATCGCGTCGTCGTCGAGCGGCGTATGGATCCAGCCCGCGCGCCCCGCCAGCATCGGCGAGCGCACGGGATGCACGTACAGCGCGTAGTAATAGGTGCGTTCGAACGCCGAGAAACGCGCGTGGAACGTGTCCGGCATCGGCTTCGCCCACTGCACCGCCACGGTCGACGGCAGGAACGCGTTGGTGCCGCGCACCCACGAGAAGACTTCGCGATCGAGGTCGGTATCGAAGTGCACGACCTGTCCGAGCCCGTGCACGCCCGTATCGGTCCGCCCGGCCACCGTCGTATGCAGCGGCACGCGCGCGAACTCGGCCAGCGCGTGCTCGAGCCGATCCTGCACGGTCTTGCCGTGCGGCTGCGCCTGCCAGCCGCAGAACGCCGCGCCGTCGTACTGAATGCCGAGCGCGATCCGCATCACGCCTCGTCCGCCAGCTTCGCAAGCAGCGCGCGCGCATCGTCGCGCGTCGCAACGTCGTTCGCGTCGACCACTTCCTGCAGCAGCGTCCGCGCACCGGAAAGGTCGCCCAGCTCGACGTACTCGGACGCGAGGTCGAGCTTGTTGCGCGCGATACGGGCGAGCTCGTCCGGCGTCAGCGCCGGCAACGCAGCGCCCGGCGCGGAAGGCAGATCGAGATCGAAATCGAGCTTCAGCGCACCGAACTGCGCGCCACCGAGCGGCGGCAGCGACGACGTCGCGAACGGGCTGCCCGCCTGGCTCGCAGGCGTCGCCGCGTCCGGATCCCAATCGAACTCGTCATCCTGGTCGGCCGGATGTTCCGGGGCCGGATCGATCGAGCCAATCGGCAGGTGCTGGGCGACTTGACCGTTAGTTGCGATTTTGTCGGTGTCGGACTGCCCTGCTTGCGCAGCCGGCTCATCCGCTGCCAGCGACAACTCGTCCGGCGTGCGCGGCGGCAGCGGCATGTCGAGGCTGTTGAGCGCGCTGATCGCGTTCTGCATCAGCGTCGCATGCTGCGCTTCGGCGGGTGCGGGTGCGGCCGGCGTCTCGACCGGCGTCTCCACCGGCATCGCTACCCGCGTCTCCACCGACGTCTCGATCGGCGTCTCTGCCGACGCTTCGACCGGCTTTTCGGCCTGTGTTTCGGCCGCGACCTTTTCGATCGGCTCGGCATCGCGCGAAACCGGAGCCGCCTCGCTCGCCGGCGGCACTACGGCATGCGCGGTCGGCAATTCAGGCTGCTCGACATGCGGCTTCGCCACATCCGACGCCGGCGGCACATCCGTATCCGGCGTCTCGACCGGCTCCGCCGCTGCGGCAGTCGCCGCGGCAAGGCTCAAGTCGGAAGCGGCATCACGCGCGACCGGCATCTCGGGCCGGATCGGCAGTTCAGGTTCGACAGAAGGCGCGGCTTCGGCTTGCGCAGTGGCAGCCGCAGCCGCGACACCGCCCGCTGCCGTACCGGTAGCCGCCGTGTCCGTACCCGCATCGTCCGTGCGCCGGCTTTTCCTGCGCTTGCGCCACGCGAAACCTGCCGCGAGGACGATCACGGCCGCACCGGCCACCGCGGCCGGACGCCAGTCCATCTGCTCGTTACCGCGTGCAGGTGCTGCGACCGGCGCGGCCGGTTGCGCGGGCGCGGATACCG
>NZ_JAAGPG010001071.1:0-1010 GCF_017104665.1 Burkholderia sp. Se-20378
TAGTTGCACTGGACCACGCTGCGCGCGGCGCTCGCGCCAGAGCGGCCCGGCGGGCCGGGCGAGCCGGCCGGTTCGGCACCCCCGTTTGATAAAATCTGACTTCGAGCGGCGCGCCTGCCAGCCCTGCTGCGGCGCCCGTTCCGGCCACCGGATGCGACCCTCGTGAAACCTCTCCTGCTCTCGCACTTCACCGCCACCAGCTGCATCGGCCGCGGCCTCGATGCGACCCTCGATGCGCTGCGCCACGCGCGCGGCGGGCTCCAGCCCTGCGACTTCGAGCGTGCGGATCTCGACACGTGGATCGGCGCGGTGGACGGCGTCGATGCGCAGCCCGTGCGTACCGATCTCGCCGACTTCGAGTGCCGCAACAACCGCCTCGCGCAGCTCGGCCTCACGCAGGACAACTTCGACGCACGCGTCGCGACGGCCGTCGCACGATATGGCGCGGAGCGCGTCGGCGTGTTCATCGGCACGAGCACGGCCGGCATCCTCGAAACCGAACACGCCTATCAGCGCCGCGATCCGGCAAGCGGCGCGCTGCCCGCCGACTTCCGCTACGCGCACACGCACAACCCGTATTCGCCGGCCGCATTCGTGCGCGCGTTTTTCGCGCTGCGCGGGCCGGCGATGGCGATCTCGTCCGCCTGCTCGTCCGGCGCGAAAGTGTTCGGCTCCGCGCGCCGCATGATCGAGGCCGGATTGATCGATGCGGCCGTCGTCGGCGGCGTCGATTCGTTGTGCCTGACGACGCTGTACGGCTTCAACTCGCTCGAACTGCTGTCGCGCCAGCCGTGCCGTCCGTTCGACGTCGCACGCGACGGCATCTCGATCGGCGAGGCTGCCGCGTTCGCGCTCGTCGAACGCGTGCCCGCCCCGCCCGCCGCACTCGACGCCCACGCGATCCTGCTGCTCGGCATCGGCGAATCGAGCGACGCGCATCACATGTCGTCGCCGCATCCGGACGGCCTCGGCGCGCGCGTCGCGATCGAGCAGGCGCTCGCGGCCGCCGG
>NZ_JAAGPG010001072.1:0-238 GCF_017104665.1 Burkholderia sp. Se-20378
TGATTAAAAAAAAAAAACAAAAAAAAAAAAAAAAACCAGCAGTCAATAAAAAACTCTCCACGCGTATATGCATCATGACACACACATGTTGCGCGTTCAGAAGACACGAAACAAATAGACACAGACTCCGCAAGTCACGATGCGTCTAGCATCCTGTGACACACCTTGACTAGTACTGATGAACTAAATGGCGATCGATGACACAAACACTCATGCAGCAATAACCAATGCGTAGTGA
>NZ_JAAGPG010001073.1:0-1179 GCF_017104665.1 Burkholderia sp. Se-20378
TCCTGTCGACCGGCGCGCTCGCGGGCAACCTGGTCGGGCCGCTCGTCGGCGGGCTGCTGCCGGGCTGGCTCGGCATTCGCGGCACGTTCTTCGCCGGTGGCGCGATGATCGCCGTCGCCGCGCTGCTGACGATCTTCGTCGTGAAGGAAGACTTCCACGCGGGCACCGATGCCGGCCTGCGCACCTCGAGCACTGCGGCCGGCACGCCGCACCGCACGAATCGCGCGGCGGTCGCCGCACTGCTGGTGACGGCGATGATGGTGCTGCTCGCGAACATGTCGATCGAGCCGATCATCACCGTCTATATCGGCGGCCTCGGCGTGGGCGGCGACCACCTCGCGCGCGTCGCCGGCGTCGTGATGGCGTGTTCGGCATTCGGCAGCATGCTGACCGCCGCACGGCTCGGCGCGCTGGCCGACCGGATCGGCAGCTGGAACGTGATCATCGGCTGCCTGTTGCTGACCGCGCTCGCGATGGTGCCGCAGGCGTTCGTCACGCACTGGTGGCAGCTTGCCGCGCTGCGCGGGCTGATGGGCATGACGCTCGCCGGGTTGCTGCCGTCGATCGGCAAGCTCGTGCGGCAATCGGTCGACGAGCGCGCGACCGGGCAGATGCTCGGTTACCTGCAGTCCGCGCAGTTCAGCGGACAGGTGATCGGCCCGGTGATCGGCGGTCAGATCGGCGTCACGCTCGGGCTGCATTCGGTGTTCTTCGTGACGGGTGCGTTGCTGGCGGTTTGCGCGGGGCTCGCGCATTGGGCGCGCGGCAGATAGCGGCTGGCCGGCGGATCGCGGGCTGGCGTAGGATGGGCGCAGAGGCGGGTGTTGCGCCGGGCGGTGGCGGCGATGCGCACCGTCGCCACAGTCGCAGACACCGCCGCGCCGCATGGCTATCCATCGTTTTCGACATGACTTTCACGTGACCGGTCGCGCACAAGGCACGACAAACGCGCACCGATCCGAACCCGACACACGCGCGTCGGCCCGCATCCGGCCGACGCATTTCGATGACGGATCTTGCAGGAAGGAGGCAAGCGACATGAATCAATCGACCGACAACCGGACGCTGCTGCGCACGCTCGGCGTGCGCGCCCCGATCGTCCAGGCGCCGATGGCCGGCGTCAGCACGCCGGCGCTGGCGGCCGCCGTGTCGAATGCGGGCGGGCTCGGCTCGCTCGGC
>NZ_JAAGPG010001074.1:0-1408 GCF_017104665.1 Burkholderia sp. Se-20378
CATTATCGATATCGCCCCGAGGGGTTCGAGTGTTTTTTCAAACACTTAAGGCTTGTTACACGATGAAATACGCGAAAACCCCGAGAAAAAGGGCGTGGAAACAGGAATGGAGATAGACGCAACTATTGTTGCGTCATCGTGAAAAAGCACTATAATTTTTACCGATCCGATTGTCGGCAGCCTTGCCGGAAAGCCTTCGATTACCGCTTGAAGGCCATCGGACCCATCGCAGCCGAATCCTTGCTGCCACACGCTTCCCCGCTTGCACCTTTCAATTCGCCTTGTCGGAAAAATTCCTACACGGTTTACAGAGAAATCCTGCATGGCATACGCCACTTCGCTGATACCGGCATAAATGCCGTTTGGCCAAAATTCGCCCTGTAAGACTATAAACGAGCCGACTGAGCGCCAAGAGCGCCCTGATCGAGCAAACGTTTTCATAACACGAATGGCCAAAGCAAAGCTCTTTAACGGGGGAATCATGAGCGCTACCAGCGAAATGCTCAGTGAGATCAAAGAGGTCAACCTGTCGTACCTCCTCCTCGCGCAACGCCTGCTGCGGGAAGACAAAGCGATGGGCATGTTCCGCATGGGAATTTCCCAGGAACTCGCCGACGTGCTCGCCAACCTCACGCTCGCACAGACCGTGAAGCTTGCCGCGTCGAACCAGATGCTGTGCCGCTTCCGCTTCGATGATCACGCGCTGCTCTCGTCGCTCGCCGACAAGGGCCGCAGCGATGTCGTCGCGCACGCCCACTCGGCCATCCTGATGGCCGGGCAGCAGGTCGAAGGCGTCCGCTGATCCATCCCGCCTTGCGTTTGTCCCGGCGTGCCGCGCCGGTGGGCAGCGTATTGGCCATCCATCCGAATAACGTCAAGCGGACGGTTATCACCATGGCAAGCAAAAGCGTCGTGATCGAGGTGAAGGAAATCACCCTCGCCATCGAACTGATCGAACTGGGCGCCCGGCTGCAACTGCTGGAAGCGGAGACGAGCCTGTCGCGGGACCGTCTGATCAAGCTGTACAAGGAACTGAAGGGCGTGTCGCCGCCGAAGGGGATGCTGCCGTTCTCGACCGACTGGTTCATGACGTGGCAGCCGAACATCCACTCGTCGCTGTTCTACAACATCTACCGGTTCATGCAGGACCACGGCCGCTGCGAGCCGATCCAGTCGATCGTGAAGGCGTACCGGCTCTATCAGGAGCACGTGAACCTGTCCGGCGACGAGGCCGCGCTGAGTCTCACGCGCGCCTGGACGCTCGTGCGCTTCTTCGATTCGGGGATGCTGCAGATGACCCCGTGCACGCGCTGCGGCGGCCACTTCGTCGCGCATGCGCATGATCCGCATCAAGGTTTCGTCTGTGGCCTCTGCCAGCCGCCGTCGCGCGCGGGCAAGACCCGCAAGG
>NZ_JAAGPG010001075.1:0-1176 GCF_017104665.1 Burkholderia sp. Se-20378
TGCCGGCGACGGCTGCTGCCGCGTGCTGCACCGGCAGCACGCGGCGCTCGGCTCGCTCGACGCCAAGCCACGCGGCGAGCGCGGGCAGCAGGAACACCGCGCCGAACAGGTTCACGAGGAACATGAACGCGAGCAGCACGCCCATGTCGACCTGGAACTTCAGCGCGGAGAACGCCCAGGTGCCGACGCCGATGAACATCGTGACGGCCGTGAACAGCGCCGCCGTGCCGCGCTGGCGCATCGCGTCGGCGAAGGCGTCCGGCAGCGTCGCGCCGTGGCGGATGTCGTGCTGCAGGCGCTCGTACAGGTAGATCCCGTAGTCGACGCCCACGCCCACGCCGAGCGTGATCACCGGCAGCGTCGCGACCTTCAGCCCGATGCCGAGAAGCGCCATCACCGCATTGCACAGGATCGACACGAGCGTGAGCGGCACGATGATGCACAGCACCGCGCGCCACGAGCGGAACGTCACCGCGCAGAGCAGCGCGATCGCGCCGAAGATCGACAGCAGCATCGCGATCTCCGCGTCGCCGACGGCCTCGTTGGTCGCGGCCATCACGCCCACGTTGCCGCCCGCGAGCCGGAACGCGACGTTCGGCGTCGGGTTCTCTGCCGCGAAGCGCTTGATCTCGTCGACGATGTGCGCGATGGTCGTGCCTTCGTGATTCTTCGTGTAGATCAGCACCTGGATCGCCTTGCAGTTCGCGGTGTTCATCCCGTTGTCGGGGTCGAACGCGTTGGAACCCTGCGTGAGCCCGTCGCTGGAGCGCGGCAGCGCGGCCCAGCGCGGATTGCCCTCGTTGAACGCGGCGATGAACACCTTGCCCTGCGACGACACGCTCGTCACCGACTGCACGCCGGCCACGCCGCGCATGTTCATCTCGAACTTCTCGATCGCGCTCATCACCGGGTAATGCAGGCACGCGTCGTCGAAGCCGGTCGTCTCGACGATCACCGACAGCACGTCCACGCCGATGTTGTACTGGTGCGTGATCGCCGCGTTGTCGATGTTGTAGCGCGAGTTCGCGCGCAGCTCCGGCGCGCCGGTGCCGATATCGCCGATCTCCAGCTTGCGCGATTCGAGCGTGCCGTAGGCGAGCAGCGCGAGCGCCACCGCGAACACGCCGAGCGCCGGCGCCGGCCGGGCGAACACCGCGAAGCGCGACCACATCGGGC
>NZ_JAAGPG010001076.1:0-236 GCF_017104665.1 Burkholderia sp. Se-20378
GTCGTGGTTCAGTTGGTTTGATGTGGTTGCTGACTTGTTTGCAGTGTGGTTGGAGAGGTGTGACGATTGGAGGGTGTGATGGTAGGTGTGGTGCACGTCAGTGGTGTGCTGTGGTGTGAGATGTAGGTGGGATGTATGATTCGTGGTGGGAGCAGTGTGACTGTGGTCTGGGCGAGTTTAATGTGTGCGAGGTCAACGAGAACGCTCGGAGCGTTCACGGGTTTTTTTTTTTTAAG
>NZ_JAAGPG010001077.1:0-1077 GCF_017104665.1 Burkholderia sp. Se-20378
TGTCGACATCACGACGCTCGATGTCGACGCGATCGTCAACGCCGCGAACGGCTCGCTGCTCGGCGGGGGCGGCGTCGACGGCGCGATCCACCGGGCGGCCGGCCCGGGCCTGCTTGTCGAATGCCGTACGCTCGGCGGCTGCGAGACGGGCGACGCCAAGCTCACGCGCGGCCACGGGCTGCCGGCGCGCTACGTGATCCATGCGGTCGGGCCGGTGTGGCACGGCGGCGGGAGCGGCGAGGCCGACCTGCTGGCGTCGTGCTACCGGCGCGCGATCGAGCTGGCCGAGGAGGTCGCGGCGACGTCGATCGCGTTCCCGGCGATCAGTTGCGGCATCTATCGCTATCCGGCTGAAGAGGCCGTCGAGATTGCGGTGGGCACTGTTGCCGAAATGCTGCCGCAGGCGCCGAACCTCGCACGCGTGGTGTTCGCGTGCTTTTCTCCCGACATCTACGACCTCTATCGCGCGCGGCTCGCGCGGACGTGACGCGTCACGCGGCGCGGGATGCGCCGCGCAAGCGTCATGCGCCGCCTTCGAAGCCGGCCTGGCGCCACGCCTCGAACACGACCACCGCGACCGTGTTCGACAGGTTCAGGCTGCGGTTGTCCGGCCGCATCGGCAGGCGCACGCGCTGTTCGTTCGGGAAGCGCTCGAGCAGCTCGGCGGGCAGGCCGCGCGTTTCCGAGCCGAACACGAACCAGTCGCCGGGCAGGAACGCATGATCGTGGAAGCGGCCCGAGCCGCGCGTCGTGAACGCGAACATTCGCGCGGGGTCGGGCGTTTCCGCCGCGACGAACGCGTCCCAGTCGCGGTGCACGCGCATCTGCGCATACTCGTGATAGTCGAGGCCCGCGCGGCGCATCCGCGCGTCGTCGAGCGGGAAGCCGAGCGGCTCGATCAGGTGCAGGCGGGCGCCCGTGTTGGCGCACAGGCGGATCACGTTGCCGGTGTTCGGCGGAATTTCGGGGGCGACGAGGACGACGTTGAACATGTTTCGGTCTGGCTGGGCCGGCCGGGGCGGCGCAACGCGCGCGTTCCCGGCCGGCCGGTTCGTGGCGGCCGCCGCCGTGTTCGGG
>NZ_JAAGPG010001078.1:0-1239 GCF_017104665.1 Burkholderia sp. Se-20378
GTGCCGTGCTCTATGTCGGCAAGGCACGCGACCTGAAGAAGCGCGTATCGAGCTATTTCACGAAGACGCAACTGTCGCCGCCCGGCTTCGTCGACCGGCTGCGCACGCGCGCCGAGCCGCGCGTGCCGGTACGGATCGCCGCCTGCTGCGCGGGCGGATCGGAGGGCGCGGAAGGGATCGGGATGGTGCACGACATCAGCTTGAGCGGGCTGTCGATTGCCGTCGACCGGCCGATCGCCGCAATCGGCGAACCGTTGCGCGTACAGCTTCCGTACGCGGCGGGCGACCGGGTCGAGCTGCTGGCGCTCGACAGCACGGTGCGGGCCGTCCATGCCGATCCGGCGGCGCCCGCGCTGACGCTGCATCACGCGGCGTTCGGCGATACCGGCGCCGACGACCTGATCCGTCTCAAGGCGCTGCTGTTCGACCGGCTGATGGCGTCGTCGGATGCCGATCGGCGGCGCTGAGGCGAGGCTGGGCGCACCCGTGCCGCGCCACGGTATTCAGTGCATGAATGCCGACAATCATCTGATGATTCGGGTGATTCCGCGGCGATTGTATGTTTTCCGTCAACAGTGAATTCGCGATTTAAGTATTTACCCTGATAGCGTGGCCTCCTAGACTTCTACTCATGCGCAACGACCCCGAGTCCGAAGCGCCTGACAAAACAATCCTGGAGGTAACGCATCATGAAATCGCTGATCAAGGCAGTTGCACTGGCCGCTCTGGTGGCCGCACCGGTTGTCTCGTTTGCACAGAGCCAGCAGCCGCTGACGCGCGCGCAAGTGCGTGCCGAGCTGGTCCAGCTCGAAAAGGCCGGCTACAACCCGAACGACTGGATGAACTACCCGGAAAACATCCAGGCCGCACAGGCAAAGATCGCCGCCGCCCAGAACACCGGTGCGCAAGCTGATGCAACGGGCTACGGTGCGAGCCCTGCCGCGACGTCGCAGTCGGGTCAGCGCGTGGTCGTGCCGGCCGCAACCGATCGTTCGTCTGTGTTCTTCGGCCACTAAGCCAGGCAGCGCCCGCAAGGGCGCCCGGTTTGCCGTTTCATCTGAAACCCGTGCACGGTATCCGTGTGCGGGTTTTGCATTTTGGCCACGTGAATGGGTGGGGCTGCAAGAGGGTGCTGCGCCTGATCCGCATCACCGCGTGCTGCCCGCCTGCCGGGCCCGCGTCGCGAGCACGGCCGCGACGCCGCCGAGGATCGCGGCCGATGCGAGCGCGAGCCGCCAG
>NZ_JAAGPG010001079.1:0-240 GCF_017104665.1 Burkholderia sp. Se-20378
TGTCAGTAGCAGTTGTGGTGTTGTGCAGGTCGTGGTGATTTTGTTGGTCGTGCGATTGTGGGTTGTGTGGTATGAGGCGTTGTGTGTCGGTGAGTGAGTAGGGAGGTGAGTGGTGTAGTGTTATTGGTGATGATCATGTATGAGCTTGTTGTTAGTAACGAGTGTGTGTTGATTTTATGTTTGTACTTTCGCTAAGTGTTACGACTGAGGATTGTTTTTTTTTTTTTTTTTTTAATGCAC
>NZ_JAAGPG010001080.1:0-1076 GCF_017104665.1 Burkholderia sp. Se-20378
TCGCATGCCGAGCGCGGTACGCAGCAGCAGGCCGCCGTCGTCGCGGTAGTCGATGGCGACGAGCAGGCGGTCTCCGCACTGCCGCACACGAAACGCGTAATGCCCGACGACGTCGCAGAAAGGCGATACGTGAAACGTCTTGCGGCACACGAGCACGGTGCCGCCGCCGATCGGCGCGTGGCACGGCGCGCTCAGCAGGTAACCGTGGTGCGCGCCGAATGTGTTGCGCACATCGGCATACAGCGCGCGGAGCCGGCCCGCACGGTCGTAGCAGTACCAGAAGCTCACCGGATTGAATGCGTGGCCGAACATGCGCGGAATCGTCTGCAGCCAGATCGGGCCATCGGCCGGAATGCCGGCTTCGGCGAGGCGGGCACGCATCCACGGTGCGAGCGGCTGGCCGTCGCGCGGGCCGTAGTCGCGCGACGCGAGGCCGAGCGGCCGCCAGCGATCGATGCCGAACCAGCGGCCGTCGATCTCGTGGAGCCGCTCGACGTCGCAGCAGACCTGGAAGAGCGGATACGTGAACGCGTGGCGCACGGGCCGCAGCCGTTCGTGCGTCACGTACCCGACGAGAAGCCGCGCGGCGCTGCCGTCGCGTGCGAACGGCGCGTTCATGACGTGGCCCAGGCCGGCTTCACGCCGAAATCGTCGACCACGCGCAATGCGGATTTCAGGCCGTCCTCGTGAAAGCCGTAGCCGGTCCACGCACCCGCGAACCAGGTGCGGCGGCGCCCCTGCAGCGCGGGCAGGCGTTGCTGGGCATCGACGGCGGCGAGATCGAGCAGCGGATGCTCGTAATCGTAGCGACCGAGCTGCGTGCCGGGCGCGGGCGCGTCGACCGGATTCAGCGTGACGACGACCGGCGTGCGGAATGGCAGCGGCTGCAGCTGGTTGATCAGGTAGCTGACGCACACGGGCGATGCACCGCCGGCGGCCGGCGCGGTACGGCGGCTCAGGTAGTTCCACGCCGACCAGACGCGCCGCCGGCGCGGCAGCAACGCCGTATCGGTATGCAGCACCGCGACGTTGTGCCGGTAGCGCACGGCGCCCAGCACGCCGCGCTCGGCGTCGCT
>NZ_JAAGPG010001081.1:0-1375 GCF_017104665.1 Burkholderia sp. Se-20378
GATTATGTCGAGGCATGCCGGCGCGACCCGAACCACGGCGCCGCGCGCCGTTCGGAAGCGTTCTGCCGGCTGCTGGCGGGCGACTTCGACGCGGGCTGGCGGCAGCACGAGGCGCGCTGGGATGCGGCCGACGTGATGCTGCACCGGCGTCATTCGGACCGGCCGCGGTGGACCGGCGACGAACCGCTTGCCGGGCGCACGCTGCTGTTGCATGCGGAGCAGGGCTATGGAGACACGCTGCAGTTCTGCCGCTACGCGAACCTGGCGCACGATGCGGGCGCGACCGTGATCGTCGAGGCGCCGGCCGCGCTCGGCGAGCTGCTCGGCACGCTGCGCGGCGTGAGCCGGATCGTCACGGAGGGGCAGCCGATGCCGGCGTTCGACCTGCAGTGTCCGCTGATGAGCCTGCCGTATGCGTTTCGCACGACGCTCGATACGGTGCCGGCCGATGTGCCGTACCTGCGCGCCGATGCGCGACGGCGCGACGCGTGGGTAGAACGTCTCGATGCGATTTCGCCGTCCGGCCGGTTGCGAGTCGGGCTCGTATGGTCGGGCAACCCGCGCCATGCGAACGACGAAAACCGTTCAATACCGTTTGCCGCGCTCTTACCGCTTGTTGCAGCACACGACGCGACGTTCGTGAGCCTGCAACCGCAGATACGCGCACGCGATGCCGACGCGTTTGCCGCGAGCGGTGTGCTGTCGTTTGCGGACACGCTCACGGATTTCGCCGAAACGGCTGCGCTGGTCGATTCGCTGGATCTCGTGATCAGCGTCGACACGTCGGTTGCGCACCTGGCTGGCGCGCTCGGGCGGCCCGTGTGGATGCTGCTGCCGCGCGTACCGGATTGGCGCTGGTTGCTCGAGCGCGACGACTGCCCGTGGTATCCGTCCGCGCGGCTGTTCCGGCAGGCGCGGCCCGGAGACTGGCCGGCAGTGATCGGCCGGGTGGTCGACGCGCTCGGCACGGTGCGCCGCACGCCCGCTGTGGCGGCGTGACCGCCTTCCATGACAAAAGCTACGGACCTTTTCACGGCGGCCGGAATGGTCCGTAACAGTCGCCATGTCGCTGCCATTCGCGCTTCGTATGGTCTTCGGATTCCAGCGGCCTGTTTCAGGCGCAACGACATGTGCGGTGCCGGACCGGCGCCGCGCGCAAATTCCTAGCATCGGGGTGGCAAGAATGGCAGCACGCGCACGTACGGAACGGCAACTTCGCGCAACGGCCTCGCGGTCGGTCCTGAAATCGGAGCTGAGCCCGCTTTACCGCGCGGTCGTGCTGATGCTCGCGGCGGGCGTGTCCGCCCATGCGCATGCGGCAGGCATCATGAACCTCGGTCACGTGGCCGCGAGCCCGGCGGGCGGCGGCGCGGGC
>NZ_JAAGPG010001082.1:0-1311 GCF_017104665.1 Burkholderia sp. Se-20378
CGCAGCCGGCCGAAGCCGCCGAAGCGCAGCAGCCGACGCGTGCACCGCGCAAGGAAGGGGCGGCCAAGGGCGCTCGCAAGCCGGCCGCCAAGCGCGAAGGTGCGGCCAAGGCCCAGGGCAGCCAGGGCGGCCAGGGTCGTCGCAGCAGCGCACCGAAGGCTGAGGGCGGTGCGGCAAAGGTGGAAGGCGATGCGTCCCAGGACGAACTGTTCGCCTACGTGACGTCGCCGGCATTCGACGCGGACAACTCCGCGGGCGGTAGCGGCGTGCGTGCGCCGATGCTGCGTCGCGGTCGCAGCCAGCCGGCGAACAAGCGCGTGCTGTCGCCGGACGACGACGCGCCGAAGCTTCACAAGGTGCTGGCGGAAGCGGGCATGGGCTCGCGCCGCGAAATGGAAGAGCTGATCGTCGCCGGCCGCGTGTCGGTGAACGGCGAGCCCGCGCACATCGGCCAGCGCATCATGCCGACCGACCAGGTGCGGATCAACGGCAAGCCGGTCAAGCGCAAGCTGCCGAACAAGCCGCCGCGCGTGCTGCTGTACCACAAGCCGACGGGCGAGATCGTCAGCCATGCGGATCCGGAAGGCCGTCCGTCGGTGTTCGACCGCCTGCCGCCGATGAAGACGGCGAAATGGCTCGCGGTGGGCCGCCTCGACTTCAATACCGAAGGTCTGCTGATGCTGACGACTTCGGGCGACCTCGCAAACCGCTTCATGCATCCGCGCTACAGCGTCGAGCGCGAGTACGCAGTGCGCGTCGTCGGCGAGCTGGCTGAAGGCATGCGACAAAAGCTGCTGCACGGCGTCGAGCTCGATGACGGCCCGGCGAACTTCCTGCGCATCCGCGACGGCGGCGGCGAAGGCACGAACCACTGGTATCACGTCGCGCTGGCCGAAGGCCGCAACCGTGAAGTGCGCCGGATGTTCGAGGCGGTCGGCCTGATGGTGAGCCGCCTGATCCGTACGCGTCACGGCCCGATTCCGCTGCCGCGCGGCTTGAAGCGCGGTCGCTGGGAGGAGCTCGACGACGCGCAGGTGCGCAAGCTGATGGCGACCGTCGGTCTGAAGGCGCCGTCCGAGGAGAAGGGTAAGCGCGGCAGCGGCGCCGGCCAGGCCGAGCGTCGCCAGCCCGATCCGATGCAGACGTCGATGGGCTTCATCGGCCGTGAGCCGGTGCTGACGGCGCACGGGCAGCTGGATCAGCCGCGTCGTGGCGGTGGTCGCCGCGGCGGGCCGGGCCTGCCGGGTCTGAGCGGCTACGGCAACCTGCCGGTTGCGCCGTCGGGCTCGGGCTACGGCAATCGCGAGATCA
>NZ_JAAGPG010001083.1:0-1068 GCF_017104665.1 Burkholderia sp. Se-20378
TCGGCTGACGTTCCATCTCGCGGGCCCCGAGCGCGACGCGCTGCACCTGCTCGAACTGATCGCCGCGCATGCGCTCGGCGTCGTGTGCCACGATCCCGCGCAGCCGCCGCGCTGGCTGCATACGCTCGACGCCGACGAAATCGTCCACGAGGGCTTCGATCCCGCGCAGGCGATCCTGCCCGACGACGGCCGCAGCTTCCACGGCTACCGGCTGCTGCGCGAGTATTTCGCGTTTCCGGCGCGCTTCCTGTTCTTCAGCATCGGCGGGCTGCGTGCCGCGCTCGCGCGTGCGACCGGCGACGAGTTCGAACTGACCGTGCTGTTCGACCGCCATGATGCGGCGCTCGAAGCGGCCGTCAGCGCGAAACACCTCGCGCTGAACTGCACGCCGGCCGTGAACCTGTTCGCGCGCCGTGCCGACCGCATTCCGCTGCAACCCGGCGCTCGTGAGCACCATGTCGTCGTCGATCGCAGCCGGCCGCTCGACTACGAGGTCTATGCGGTGCAGCGACTCGCGAGCGAGCAGCGCGACGACGGCCAGTCGCGCGAATTCCGGCCGTTTCACGCGTCGTTCGCAAGCGACGACGGCAACCACGGCGCGTACTACACGGTGCGGCGCGAACCACGGCTGGTCTCCGCTCAGGCACGTGCGAACGGCACGCGCACCGGCTACGTCGGCAGCGAAACCTACGTGTCGCTCGTCGACAGCCAGTGCGCGCCGTACGACGAGACGATGCGCTACCTGGCGGCCGACACGCTGTGCACGAACCGCGATCTCGTGCTGCTGCAGTCGCCCGGCGACGCGAATACGTTCACGCTGCGCGTGTCGGCCCCGGTCGAAAGCATCGTCGCGATCCGCGGCCCGTCGCGGCCGCGCCCGCCGATCGCCGATGCGCAAACCGCGTGGCGGCTGATCCGCCATCTCGGGCTGGCCCGGCACACGCTGACCGATCTCGACGACGACGAGGGCGCGCATGCGCTGCGCGAACTGCTCGGCCTGCATGCCGACCCGGCCGATGCCGCGATGCGCCGGCAGATCGACGGCGTGCTGCGCGTGGCGTTCTCGCC
>NZ_JAAGPG010000108.1:0-20845 GCF_017104665.1 Burkholderia sp. Se-20378
CGACGGGCGAACCCGGCTACCTGCAGGCGCTCGCGCAGGTGTTCGAGCGTCACCCGGTCTGGCTGGTCGCCGGCGACCGCTCGCGCGCGGGCTGGCACGTGCCCGACTGGGCGCTCGCGCGCTGCGCCGGCTTCGACACGATCGAACGCTGCGGGCACCTGATCCCGGCGGAGCAACCCGATGCGTTTCGCGTGGCGCTCGAGCGCATCGTGCACGCGCCGCCCGCCTGACAACCCGTAGGATTCGCCGAAATATGGTTGAAAGGCGCGGTTGCTAGAGTCGGTCGAACTAGGTTTTCCCGGCGCCCGGCGCCGGACGGGGTCGACACATGCGAGGATCGATGTACCTGGCACGCGCCTTCTGGCTGCTTCTGCTGCTCGCCATTTCGGGCCCTGCTCTCGCATTCCACGCGCGGGTCGTCGCCATTCCCAGCGCCGCGATGAACGAGACGCTCAAGGCAACCGTCGTGCTGCCCGACGCTTATGCACGCGGCACCCGCGACGGCGACCGCTATCCGGTCGTCTATCTGCTGCACGGCTCCGGCGGCGACCATACCGACTGGACGTCGAACACGCACATCGCCGCGCTGGCCGACCGCTACCACGTGATCCTCGTGATGCCCGACGGCGGGCACGAGAGCTGGTACATCGACAGCCCGTTCGACTCGGGCAGCCGCTACGAAACCTTCATCGGCGACGAAGTCGTGTCCTACGTCGATCTGCACTTCCGCACGATTGCAACGCAACGCGCTCGCGCAATCACCGGGCTCAGCATGGGCGGCTTCGGCGCGCTGCGCATCGCGCTCGACCGGCCCGACACGTTCGGCGCGGTCGGCAGCATCAGCGGCGCGGTCGATCCGCGCTGCTGCGGAGACGAGCCGGGCATCGACCACGTATTCGGCGACCCCGGCCGCCATCCGTCGTTCTGGAACCGCAACGTGATCGTCGCGAGCGCCAGCGCGTTCGTGCGCGCGCATCTCGACCTGACGATCGATTGCGGCCGCGACGACGCGTTCGTCGGCTCGAACCGCACGCTGCACGAACGGCTCGTCGCGCTCGGCGTACCGCACGACTATGCGGAGCGGCCAGGCGGCCACACATGGGATTACTGGTCGAATGCGATCCGCTACCAGATGCGGTTCTTCGCGACGTCGTTCCAGCACGGCGGCTATGCGTACCATCCCGCGCCCCATGCGCCGGGCATGACGCGCGCAGGCTGACGCGCGCCGCAACGCGGCCCGGCAAACCCGGTGGTACGATGCGCTGGCATCGACCATCCGACACCTTCCATGCCGCGCGACAACTTTGCGGACCTCCTCGCTTTCATCGCCGTCGCGCGCGAACGCAGTTTCACGCGTGCGGCCGCGCAGCTCGGCGTCTCGCAATCCGCGCTCAGCCATACGATCCGCTCGCTCGAAACGCGCCTCGGCGTGCGACTGCTCACGCGCACGACACGCAGCGTGGCGCCGACCGAAGCCGGCGAGCGCCTGCTGCTCAATCTCGCGCCACGCTTCGACGAAATCGAAGCCGAACTGACCGCGCTCGCGGAACTGCGCGACCAGCCCGCGGGCACCGTGCGCATCAACGCGACCGACTTCGTGATCCGCACGCTGCTGTGGCCGAAGCTTGCGCCGATCCTGCGCGACTACCGCGACCTGAAGGTCGAGTTCGTGAACGACTACGGGCTGTCCGACATCGTCGCGGAACGCTTCGACGTCGGCGTGCGGCTCGGCGACCAGGTGGCGAAGGACATGATCGCCGTACGCATCTCGGCCGACATGAAAATGGCGATCGTCGGCGCGCCCGCGTATTTCGCGGAACGCGCGCGCCCCGTGTCGCCGCAGGATCTGGTCGCGCATGACTGCATCAACCTGCGCCTGCCGACGCACGGCGCGCTGTACGCGTGGGAACTCGCGCGCGGCGACGACATGCTGCAGGTGCGCGTCGACGGGCAAGTCACGTTCAACGGCACCTACGAGACGCTCGATGCGGCGCTCGCGGGCTACGGGCTCGCCTACGTGCCCGCCGAACTCGCGGCGCCGCATGTCGCCGCCGGCCGCCTCGACAGCGTGCTCGACGACTGGTGCCCGACGTTCCCCGGCCATCACCTGTACTACGCGAGCCGGCGGCAGTCGTCGCGCGCGCTCGCCGTGATCGTCGATGCGCTGCGCTATCGCGCATGAGCCGACGAGGCGCCGCCCATGCGCCGCGATTCATGAACCGGATCGATAAGTGCATGCGGATTGCCGGGGATTATCGATAGACGCATCGGTAGCTACCATCGACGGTGTTCCCCACCTACCCCGGAGCCCTCGATGTCCGAACCGACTTCCCCTGCACGCAAAGCATTCGGCGCCATCGCCCCCGCCCTCGCCGACTACACCGACAACGTGCTGTTCGGCGACGTCTGGCAGCGCCCCGGCCTGTCGCCGCGCGATCGCAGCCTCGTCACGGTCGCGAGCCTCGTATCGCTGTATCGCGTCAACGAACTGCCGTTCCACCTGAAGAAAGCGCTCGACAACGGCCTCACGCGCGACGAGCTCGTCGAAGCGATCACGCACCTCGCGTTCTACTCGGGCTGGCCGACCGCCAGCTCGGCGCTGACGATCGCGCAGCGCGTGTTCGACGAAGCCGGCGTGTAAGCGCAGCGTCCCTTCATTCAACCGGCGGGCACGCGCCTGCTTGGAGCCTTCATGGATTACCGCTATCTCGGGCGCAGCGCGCTCAAGGTGTCGCCGCTGTGTCTCGGCGCAATGATGTTCGGCGGCGAAACCGACGAAGCGACGTCCGCAAGAATCATCGACAAGGCCTTCGACCAGGGCATCAATTTCATCGACACGGCCGACGTCTATCACGCCGGCCGCTCGGAAGAAGTCGTCGGCCGCGCGATTGCGCCGCGTCGCAACAGCTGGGTCGTCGCGACGAAGTTCGGCTATCCGGCCGGGCCGGACGCCGGGCCGAACCGGCAGGGCCAGTCGCGCAAATGGATCGTCGAATCGGTCAACGCGAGCCTGAAGCGGCTCGGCACCGACTACATCGACATCCTCTATTTCCATCGCGCGCTGACCGATGCGCCGCTCGACGAAGGCATGCGCGCGATCGCCGACCTGATCCGGCAAGGCAAGGTGCGCTACTTCGGGCTGTCGAACTTCAAGGGCTGGCGCATCGCCGACGTCGTGCGGCTCGCCGACCAGCTCGGCATCGATCGCCCGGTCGCGAGCGAGCCGCTGTACAACCTCGTCGATCGCACGGCCGAGGTCGAACAGCTTCCGGCCGCCGCGCACTACGGGATCGGCGTCGTGCCGTACAGCCCGCTCGCGCGCGGTGTGCTGACCGGCAAATACGCGGTGGATGCGCAGCCGCCCGCCGATTCGCGCGCGGGCCGCGGCGACCGGCGCATCCAGCAAACGGAATGGCGCCCCGAATCGTTGCACATCGCCCAGCAGGTGGCCGCACACGCAGCCGCGCGCGGCACGACGTCGGTTGCGTTCGCGCTCGCGTGGGTCATGAAGAACCGCATCGTCAGCTCGACGATTGCGGGGCCGCGCACCGAAGCGCACTGGGACAGCTACATCGACGCGCTGAAGCTCGAACTCGGCCCGGACGACGAACGGTTCGTCGATTCGCTCGTACCGCCCGGGCATGCCTCGACGCACGGCTATACCGATCCCGGCTATCCGGTCGAAGGCCGCAAGGTCTGAAGTCGGAACGGGATGAGTGAATGACATGCCGGGCGCAATGCCCGGCATGAAGATGCACGCGCGTCGCCTGACGCGCGAATACGTGGCAGCGGCGGGATCAGTTGTCTTGCGCGGTTGTGTCGGCGCTGACTACGCGATCGAAGAATTCCTGTGCGCGCGCCAGCTCGTCGAGTGCGTGATCGAGGCGCGACATCGCGCGTGCGTATTCGGCCGACGAAATGTCGTCGTCGCTTTCGCCGCGCACGGCGCGAAAGGCCTGATCGACATTGCGCGTGGCTTCGACGAAGCGCTGCGCGGCCCGGGCTTCCCGCGAACAGATGTGGGTCGACATCGACACTTCTCCCTCAGGGTTGCAGTGTGAAGCACGCCGACGCTCAGTGTGCGTGGTGCGCATGTCGGCGGCGTGAACCACGACCCATCGAGTATCGACGCATCGGCCGCCGCGCAGCGCGCTTCGTGGCGATTGTCTCTCTGCGCTCGCCGCTCCGCTATGGCGAGATTGCAACAAATTCTTGCGCGATCTGCTGCGCGCGTTTCGTCACGCGCGCCCGATGCGCCGATGCGCGAGGCCCGCGAATGCGGCCGCCTCACCCGGCGACAGGTCGAACAGGTCGCCGGTGAGATCACGCGGATGCTCGGCCGCCGGCCGATTGCGCAATCGCGCCACGTGTGTGGGCGCAACATACGCGGCCGCCGTTTCGATCGGCGGCACATCGAACAGATCACGCGTGACGCCGCGTACGTCGTCCGTCGGCGAACGGCCGCGCAAGCGCGCGACGAGCTCGACGAAGCGATCGAAATCCCCCGCGCGCGTCGCCTTGTTCACTTCTGCGAGATCACGCGCCTTCAACACGCACGGCTGCGCGAGCCGCACGAAATACGGTGCTTCGAGCTCGACCGACAGCGCGAGCGGATAGCTCTTGCCCGTCTGCTCCTTCGCACGCCCGACGCAATCGACCACGGCCGCCCCCTGTGCGGCGCCGAGCGACTTGCCGGTGCTCACGCTGCGCAGGTGATCGGGAAACACGCGCAACTGCGTGCCGACCGTCAGCGCGGTGGATGACGCGCACACGAGCGCGTAGTGCTGTTCGCGGCGCCGGCCCGACGGCAAGGTCGAGCGGCTGGCGATGAACGTGTGCGGCGGCAACGGCCGCACCTGCCCGCTCGCGTCGACCCATGCATTCCACAGCAGCATGTCTTTCCGCTCGCCCGGGCGCGGGCGCGACGCGACCGGCGAAAACAGTGCGAGCAGCGAGCCCGTGCGATGCGCGGCGACTTGCGCGCTGCTGCCGAGCGGCTGGTTGATGCCCCACAGAAAACGCCCGCCCCCGAGCCGGCGCTCCCATTCCTTGCGGAGCACGACGGTCGGCAGTTCCTCGCCGGACTCGGTACCGATCTTGGTCCAGCAGAACGTGGGTGGGAGGTGTTTCAGTGTCATCAACTATCTCGGGATACAGCCTCGCTGGTGACAGCAAGCCCATTCAACAGCCGTAACTGTATAGGTATAATGCATCGCATGGAAGCCCCGGACCAAGATTTTCCCGTTCAAGACCTGTTGCGCCGCCTGATGGCAGATACACGCTCGTCCAGCGAAATAGCGCGACTCTCCGGGGTCAGCCAGCCGACCGTATCGCGCCTGAGGCTGTCGAACGGGCATCGGCTGCGCCGCAGCGCGCCATTCAATAAGCTATGCAGTTTCTATGGTGTCGATACCGGGCCGTCGCGCCGCCAGTACAACGACCTGCTGCGCGACGCGATCGTCGACGCGTGGGACGGGTCGGACGAGCACGGGCGCGCGCTGCTGGTCGTGATCCAGGGGTTGAAGGGGCTGCAGGCGAAAGTGGATGACGGGTGATGGGGTGGGCGAGGCGTTGCTGGTGCGCTGCTGTTATTGCGACCAGCCGCAGCCAGTCGCTGATCGAACCGTTCGCAACGAATGGTTCCATGCACCGGATCGTTTGACTGCTACGTTGCTTGCACCAAACTCGGCGATCGAAATAGTGAGCGAAAGATCATGGTTCGCACGGTCTCGAATGAGCGGCGATCGGCGACGGTCCATCCGGCTATGTCGAATGCCCGCTCCTGACCGCCACTCGTTCCGGTTGTCCATGCGCGGCCTCCCGATCATGAAGCGTAGCCTCACCGGGGAGCCTCTTTCCGTCTGGCCCGGCGGGTTCAGGAAATCAGCGGACAAGCTATCCGAAAACCCGGGCCCACACCGCCCGAATGCGTCGCGCGCGGTCTTCGAAGAGATAGGACGCCGCCAGCGTAAAGACACCTGAAATTGCCCCCGTCACGATGTGCTCGACATAGGGGATACGGTAGTGACTCGCGTGCGAGTAGGCGTCGCCCAACGTTGTCAGGACGCCAACGACCAGCGCATTGCCGTATCGATGCGTGTAGAGTTTCGCCGCCGGCGTGAACGTCAAGAGCACGGCAAGGAGTCCGGTAAGCAGCCCCGTATGAAATGCGATAGTCCAGTGGGCAACGCTCATGACATTTCCCCAGCTCCCCGGCATGCACGTCATGCACGCACTGGTCGGCTGCCAGAAACGCTGGACAAACAGTCTGACGCGGTGCTTCCACTCGGTTGACATGATGCATTCCCATCAATGCCGCCGCTACGGCCGGCGCCGCCACACGTATCGTTGAAACAGTTTCGAAACGCCTGAGCGAGCTCGCCGCCGTCGTCACGAATGGGTCGGCTGTGCGCCGTAGAGATCTGGCAATAACCTGGACCTGGGGAAATACTACTCCACGATCAGTCGGCCGCTGTTTCCACCGAGACCGAAATTCAACGCTCGTGTCTGTCGGTGCGGCCCCGTCCGTGACGCGCATCGAACGCGGCACTTGCGCGCGAAGTCGACGGCCGGCATCGACTGCCGATCCAATCGCACGCAATCGGCCATGTCATCCGTTCCCACGCACGACTCAACCCAGCACCGACTCCGTCAACCACTCGCGTGCAATCGCCGTGCATAGCGACGGACGCTCCAGGGTCGGGAAATGACCACACCCTTCTATCGCTTCGAATCGGGCGTGCGGCATCAAGCCGGCGATGCGCTGGCCAACGTCGACGGGGACGAAACGGTCAGCGGCGCCCCAGATGAGCAACGTAGGAACCTGGCTCGACGCCAGCGTCGACCAATGATCCGGGCGCGTCAGCGTGGCATCGGACTGTTGGGCAAACAAATCTGCGCCGGCATCACGGGCCATCTGCATGAATGCAGACCGTGAGATGCCATCGTGCGCCGGGATGGCCTGTTCGGCGAACTCCGCAATGACGCGCTCGTGCTCTCCAGCGCGAATACGCCGGCTGGTGGCACGAACGGCGTCCGGATCAGGATGAACGCCCGGCTGGCAATTCATCAGCCAGAGTCCGCGGACGCGGTCCGGCGCTCTCGCGAGCACCTCCATCGCGAGACATCCACCGTATGCCGTACCGACAAGAATGAACGCACCGCTTGTCGATGCCAGGAGCTGCTCGGCACTCTCGGCGAAGGTTGCATGCGCAAATATCTTCACGGTCGGTGAAGCAAGATCCTTCAGCGCTTCGATCTGATCGCCATACATGCGGGCATCGCACGGCATCGCGGGTAGAAATATGAGCGGTAGCAACATCAGAATGATTCAGGCAGGTAGTGGATCGCGTTTCGAAACCATCCAACGTAATCTCGGTCGGCATCACGCTTCCGAACCGAAGCCCATCAGCAACGACATGTACTGTGCAGTAGAAAATCGGCTTCACTGTACATTTCATCGCGCTTCTACCTAAAACACAATGCCCGTCAGTCTCGGGATCGGAATATCCGCAGGGGCCTTCTGCACGCCATATGTGGGTACAAGACGATCAAAGAAATCCGGCCCGCTCAAGGCATCGTGGCGGCGATAAAAACTGGACGCCAACGCCATGAACACATCCGCTGACCCGCTTCCGTCTTCGCTCGCCGCTGCCACGTTCGTTCCATTCCTCGTCGCGAGCGTCGCACTTGCCGCCGCCTACGGCGCCAGCTTTCTCCTTTCCGAGCATTTGCGTCAGAGCGGCCTGGATTCGTCGATGGCAGGCGCCGTGATCTCGACCGGCATTCTGACCATGATCGTCAGCTCTCTTGTCGCCGGATGGGTAGCACAACGAATCGGGTTGATGTCGACCATCGTGGCCGCCGCTGCCGTCATGGCGCTTGCCATGCTCGCGTTCAGCCTGGCAGCGCACGATCTGAGGATCGCATTCATCGGCGGCCTGCTTCTGGGAATGGGATGGTCGGCCTTTTACATACTCGCGCCGCTTCAGATCATTCATCACCTCAGGCCCTCAGCGCGGATCAAATACCTGACCTTGCTCTCGGGCGGTCAGATGGTCGGGCTGGGTCTCGCGTCACCGATCGGCCATTTCATCTCCCGTCGCTTCGGGTCGTACACCATCGTCTATGCAGGCCTGGCGTGTCTCTGCGTGATCGCAGCCATCGCATTTTCGATTGTCCGACAACGAACGGAACGCACACCCCATCCGCAGGCGGATGCAACCGGCCTGACAGCCGCGCGGGTTGCCGAGATCCTGCGCCATGTCACCCGGCTGCCGATCATCATGATCGGACTCGCCGCATGCGTCTTTTCCGCGTTATCGAATTTTCAGGCGATCTATGCGGAGTCGCGACACCTGTCGCCCGATCTCTTCTTCGTGACTTTCACGTTGACGACCGTCTTCTGCCGATTCACGCTGGCGCAGACGATCAGCCGATTGCCGGTCCGAAAGCTCGCGTTCACGCTGTTCGCGCTGACGCTCCTGGCGCTGATCCTCTTCGTGTCCAATCCGGGCAGTGAAATCCTGTACGTGATCGGCTCGTTCATCTTCGCGATCGGCTACGGACTCAGCTACTCCACCTTGAACGGCATGGCGGTCAATCTCGCCAGCGAAAACGGCTTGTCCGCATCGGCGAGCTCGCAAGTCTTCACGATCGCCTACTTCACGGGCCTGTTCGGATTTCCGTATGCAGCAGGCGTATTGGTGACCCACGGCGGCGTGAACTGGATGATCGTCGCGACGATCGCCGTCGTCGTCGTCAACCTGCTGATGCTCACTCACACGAGCCTTCGCCGCGACACCGCGCAGATCGCGGCACGCTGACCGCGAACGCGCGATACGGATACAGATACGGCGCCTACTGCTCCAGCCCGACCCCCAACGGCCGCTGATCGCTCCGCCCGTGATCATCGACCACCCGCACCGTATAACTGCCGGCCGTCCGCGGCTGCCAGAACAGCGCATCGCCCGGCGTACTGCGCCCGACAAACGCATCGTTGACGAACCAGTACAGCGCATGCGCGCTCGCATCGGCCGTCGCGTTGAACGCGATGCGCGTCTCCTCCGTACTCTTCACGCGCATCGCATACGTACTGCCGCGCAGCGGCGACGTGATGCGCGGCGGATCGCCCTCGACCTGCCCCGCGTCGCGACACTCCGCGTTCTGCGGCGGCCGCCGGCGCGGAATGCCGGCCTGCACGAACACCTGTTGCAGATCCGACGGCCAGAACTCGAAGATCTCCGTATGCGTGCGCTTGCCGTCGTACGGCGGGCACGCGGCTTTCCCGGTCGCATCGTCGATCACGACCGGCCGGTGCACGGTACTCACGCGGATCGGCGACGTGCCTGGAATGAACCACGTCCAGCCCTGCTGCGGGCACCACTCGTTCGGCAAGTCGCCGCTCGCGAGGCAGATCCGCACGCGCTTCAGCTTCGGCGGCATCGCACGCGGCGGCTCGACGAGCGTGCGCTCGGCATTCAGTGCATCGACGACCTGAAAGAACAGCGGCGCGGCCGCATCGACGCCGACGAACGCCGTATTGGTCGAGTTGTCGAAATTGCCGACCCACACGACCAGCACATACGGGCCGAACACGCCGGCCGTCCACGCATCACGGAACGACCATGACGTGCCGGTCTTCCAGTAGACCGGTACGCTCGACGGCTGCGCGCCGCTCGTCTCGTCGGGCCGCAGATGCTGACGCAGCATGTCCATCGTCATGTAGCTCGCCTCGGCACTGAGCAGACGCCGGCCGGGCAGCGCCGGCTCGTCCGCGCGCAGCCGCAGCGGCCGGAACTCGCCGCGATTCGCGAGCATCGCGTAGAGCGCCGCGAGATCCTGCATCGTCACTTCGCCGCCGCCGAGCACGAGCGCGAGCCCGTAGTGCTGCGCGCTCGCGAGCCGGCGCACGCCGGCTTCCTGCAGGAACCGGTACAGATCGGGCGACTTGAGCTGCGATGCGACCCACACGGCCGGCACGTTGCGACTGCGGTTCAGCGCATCGGTCGCGGTGATCGGCCCGAGGAAATGGCCGTCGAAATTCTCCGGCGCATAGGGGCCGAACGCGGTCGGCACGTCGCGCAGCACGGTCTGCGGATGCAGCACGCCCTGGTCGAAGCCGAGCGCGTAGATGAACGGCTTGAGCGTCGAGCCGGGTGACCGCCGCGCGAGCGTGCCGTTCACCTGCCCGTCGATCGTGCGGTCGAAGAAATTCGCGGAGCCGACGAGCGCCTTCACGCCCATGTCGCGCGTGTCGACGAGGATCGCCGCCGCATTGCGCACACCGCGTGTATCGTTGCGCGCGACATAGCGTGCGATCTGCCGTTCGAGCGTACGCTGCAGGTCGAGATCGAGCGTCGTCACGAGCCGCGCGTCGGCGTCGCTGTCGTGTGCCGCCGCGCTCGAGGTCGTACGCCACGCGCTGCGCGCGGCAAGTGCCTGGTCGACCGCGTGCGGCGCATCGAACGGCAGTGCCGACAATGGCCGCATCGCAAGCGGCAATGCGAACAGCGGCTTGAACGATGCATCGCCCGGATGCTTCGTCAGCCAGCGCGCATACAGCCGGTTGCGCGACGCGGCCAGCGCGCGGTTGATTTCATCCTGCCCGCCGCGCACGCGTCGCGCCGGGTCCTGCGGAATCACCGCGAGCGCGAGCGCCTCCGGCAGCGTCAACGCGTCGGGCATCCGGTCGAAATAGACGACGCTCGCAGTGCCCGCACCTTCGACGTTGCGGCCATACGGCGCATCGTTCAGATACGCCTCGAGGATCTGCCGCTTCGAATAGAAGAGTTCGAGCTGCATCGCGCGCGCGACCTGCTCGAGCTTGCCGGCCGGCGTGCGCGTGTTCAGCCGCCACAGCGAGCGGGCGAGCTGCATCGTCAGCGTCGAGCCGCCCTGCGGATTGCCGCCGCGCACATACGTGATCCACGCGCCGCGTGCGAGCCCGTACGGGTTGAAGCCCGGATGCCACCAGAACCAGCGGTCCTCGTGCAGCATCACGGCTTCGACGAGCTGCGGCGACATCCGGTCGAGCGGCACCCACAGCCGGTAGCGGTCGTCCTTTGCAAGCGTCAGGCGCAGCAACCGGCCTTGCGCGTCCGTCACCGCGACCGACGACGGCTTCCAGTCGCGCAGCGGCGGATGCGGCCACAGCCGGCACGCGGCCAGCGCGCCGAACACGAGCAGCGCTCCGGCGATCCAGTTCTGCCAGCGATGCAACCAGCGGCCGGCGCCGTGCAGCACGCGCCGGCGCACCGAAACGTCGTCAGCCACGCGCGGGCGCTCCTCGCACCCGGCACGGCCGGTCACGACGTTGCAGCCTCATCGTCATCGCACGCGCTCCACCGTCAGTGTCGCCCCGCCAGGCGCCTGGGCCTGCAAGCGGCGGTCGTACATCGACTCGCCGTATGCCGGCGGCGCGATGAAGCGGCCCGCGTTGCTCGCCTTGATCCGGTAGACGAACTCGCGCACGTCGGTCGTCGCGGTGCCGTAGATCACCACGCGATCCTCGCGCACGTCCGCGAACTGCGGCTGCCATGTGGAACCCTTCACGCCGATCGGCGAACGCCACGGGGCATCGGCCACCGGCGCCGACGCGCCGCCGTCGCCATTGCTGTCGCCATCCTGCGCGTCGGTGACGGGCGGCGGCGCGATCACCGGATCGAAGCCGCCCGGCAACAGGTCGACGATCGCGATGTTGCCGACGCTCGCCGAGCCCGTCGCACGGATCTTCAGGTGCACGTCGATCTCCTGGCCGACCGTGATCTTGTCGAGCGGCTTGCCGTCCGTGTCGGTGTAGTCGCGCACGATCTCCAGCCCGTCCTTGATCGCCTTCGTCGACGTGCCGCGGTCGTAGCCCGACTGGCTCGTGATCCACCATGCGGGCAACGAGCTGCCGTTCACGAAATCGACACGCGACGCACCGGCCGACCACGTGCCCGAGCGCACGAGGTTCGCCTGGATCGACGACACGTCCTTCGGCGCGGCGCCCGCGCGCACCTCGTCGATCGCGAGCTGGTCGAGCTGGCCCGCGCTCGACGCCGCATACGCATCGAGCGCGAGGATCGTCATCGCCGACGACAGCGTGTTGTAGCGGTTGTCGACGAGCGGCGCGGCAAGGTTGTCCATCGCGCGCGGCGACAGCTTGCGCACGCGCTCCGGGAAGTGCTTCGCGATCAGGTACAGCACGCTCGCGTCGCGCGTCAGCGGATCGAGGTAGTAGCCGGTCACGTAGCCGCCGTCGGATGCACGCTTGCGCTCGAGCAGCGCCTGCGGGCCCGCGATCAGCGCCGCGGCCTCCTTGTCCTGCTTCAGCAGCTGGTACGACGCGGCGAGCCACGCGGCCGCGAGATCGTTCTTCCAGTCGTTCGGATACGCATCCTGCAGCCGCTTCTGCACGGCCGCAAGGCTGTTGGTCGTCACGTTGCCCTGGCGCGTCAGCAGATACACCGCGTATGCGCGCTGACGCAGCAGGTCGAGCGAGCCGAGCGAATCGTTCGCCGCGAGCTTCTGCAGATACTGGTTGCCCGCGTCGAGCATGTCCTTCGGCACCGCGATGCCGCGCTCGCGCGCGTCGAGCAGCACGTGCATCGCGTACGCGGACACGAACGGATCGGCGTCGGGCGTCGCACTCCACAGCCCGAACCCGCCCTGCGCGTTCTGCCGGCTGCGCAGCACACCGAGGAACTGCGCGATCGCCGCCGCGTTCGTCGCGTCGGCGCCAGCGTCGGTGGCATGCATCGCGCTCGTCAGCGCCCGCACCGACAGCCACTTCGCCGCGAACACGCGCGGCACCGACGCGCTCACCATCTGCTCGCTGCAGTAGTGCTCGAAGTTGACGAGATACGACGACAACCCTTCCGACAGCACGAGCGGCGCAGTCGAGATGCTCGCATCGCGTGACGCATATGCGTCGTACATCGACCGCAGGTTCGGCACGCTCGCCTTCTTGCCCGGATCGAGGCGCGCGATGTCGAGCTGCGTGCGGAACGCGGCGGCCGGCCGCACCGACACGTCGACCCGCTGCTGGGCCCCCTTCGCGCCATAGCGTGCACCGAACGACAGCGAACCCGAACCGAGCGTATCGGTCGCCTTCACGCGGAACATCGCGACACCCTCGTGCTGCGGCGCGAGCGCGACGTTCTGCGTGGCCGGCCCGATCACCTGCAACTGCGGGCCCGTCTTCAGCGTGACCGCGACCGGAACCGGCTGGTTGCCGACACCCGTCAGGTTGTTCGCGACACCGACGCTGACGTCGGCCTCGTCTCCCGGCGCGAGCGTCGTCGGCACGTTCGGCGACAGCACGAAATCGCCGCGCACGGTCGTCGCGCCTTCGAACGTACCGACCAGGTCCGGCGATACCGACACGGCCATCACGCGCAGCTTGCCGTTGAAGTAGTCGGGCACGGTGTAGCTCAGGCGCGTATCGCCGTTCACGTCGACGATCCCCGACCAGTAGACGACCGGCTTGTCGCGCTTGCGCTTGAACGGGTTCAGCTGGCGGCCGATCGCATCGTCGGCGTCACCGCCCGGCGCGGCCATCGCCATCAGCTTCTCGAAGTCCGGCAGGATCAGGTCGAGGATCTGCGACGTGCCGACTTCGAGCATCCGCTTGCGGAAGAAGAACTTCAGCGGATCGCCGAGCTTGTAGCGCGCGACCTGCAGGATGCCCTCGTCGACCGCGAACACGACGACCTTCGCGGGCTTCGCCGAATGCACGGTGAAATTCACCGTGTCGCCGGGTTTCACGAGCGCCGGCGCATCGACGGACACCGCATTGCGGCGCGCGTCGAGGTTCACCGAGAACGGCACGACGCCGTAGCTCAGCGGGCTCATGAAGATTTCGTCGGATGACGGATCGCGGATGTACTGCACGTTGATGTAGCCGTTTCCTTCGAAACCGGCCGGCACCGTGATGTGCTGAATCGAACTCGTCGTGTCCGCATGGAACCACGCATGCGCGTACACCTTGTCGCGCTCGATCGTGATCAGGCCGCTGCCCGCATAAGGCGCGCGGATCGCGATCTCGACCTGCTCGCCCGGCTTGTAGTCATGCTTCGCGAGCGTCACCTGCAGCTCCGCGTTGCGGTCGAGCGAGCGCGTGACGTTCGCGTCGCCCGTGACCGAATACTCGATCCGGTTCACTGCAGCGCCGGCCGCGTTGCGGATCACGAGCGCGTAGCTGCCCGGCTTGTCGGTACGCAGCGCAAAGTCGAGCCCGGCCGCCGGAATCGCCAGCGGCTTCTCGTCGACCGGCACTTCCTTCAGCCGCGAATCGTATTTGTACGCGCCGGAATCCTGCTTGGTCAGCACCGACACGTAGCGCTCCTCGACGAGCTGTGCGCGCAGGTCCTTCACGTCGATCGCCTTCGCGTTCGGATCGATCGCGACGAGCCGCACCGTGCGCGGGCTGCCGCGCTTCACGTAGCCGAGATCGTCGACCGACTTGTAGCCGACGAGCCAGTCGTTGTTCGATACGAGCGTCTGCGCGTTCGCGGCGACGTTGCGCCCGCCTTCCGCTTCATAGGCCTTCGCCTGGAAGTAGAGCTGGTAGGTCGCGTCCGCGTACTTGTCGAGATCGAGATCGAACTCGGCATGGCCCTTGTCGTCGGTCGTGCCGTCCTGCAGCGTCGTCGTATAGCCCTCCTTCGCGCGGCGCGCATCGAAGAAGTGATAACCCTGCCAGCTGCGGAACGACGGCCACACCGGGCGCAGCGTCAACGTCGCCGCGACGCGGCGCTTCTCCGCCGGCGTGCCGAACAGGTTCTGCGCATCGACGATGCCCTTCAGCCCCTTCGGCTTCACCCATCCTTCGACGACCTGCTGCGACAGCTTCGCGTCGACCTTCATCCGGTCGGGCAGGAACTCCTTCACCTGCACCGTCGTGCTGCCGATCGGCTCGGCGCCGGGCTGGCCGTCCTTGACGATGTACAGGTTGACGGTCCACGTGCCGGTCGGCGCCGTTTCGGCCGTCGTATAGCCGAGCTCGGTGAAGCCGGTCGCATCGACCGTCACCGGCTTGCGCTCGACGGTGATCCCGCGCGGATCGACGATCTCCGCCTGCAGCGGCACGCCGGCCGGGCTACGCGCCCAGCTCGCCGCGCGCACGATCAGGCCGATGTGGAACGGATCGCCGGGCCGATACAGGCCGCGATCCGAGAACAGGTACGCGGACAACTGCCCCTGGCCCGTCGCATTGCGTTCGCCGTCGACGTCGAAACGCGAGAAGTCGAGCTGGCGATCGCGGCCGGCCACCGGCAGGAACGACAGGTCGGTGTCCTTCTTCACGACATACAGCTGCGGCCGCTTCTCGCGGTCGAGCCCCTTGAACGCGGGGAAATGCACGATGCCGTCGGCGCTCGTGGTCTGCGTGAACAGCGCCTGGCCGTTCACCGCGAGCACCGACACGGTTGCGCCCGCAACCGGGCGGCCGTTGCGGATCGACTGGACGAACACGTCCTGGCTGCCGTCGAGCGCCTTCTTGACCAGCATCCCGAGATCGGTCACGACGATCAGGCGCGTGTCGCCGAGCGCGTTGTCGCTGTCGTCGCCGTTGCCGTTTCCGCTGCTGTCGCCCGAATCGGCGTTGTCGGACTGATCCTGGCTGCCGTCGCCGGACGAGGCATCGCCATCCTTCGCATCGTCGGCTTTCTTCTTCTCGGCCGCCGGGTCGTACTTCGTCAGGTGCAGCAGGAACACGCCGCGCTTGCCGCCCTTCAGGTACTGGCCGAGATCGATGCCTTCGTAATGCGCCTTGCCGGGGTCACCGGCCGGGAACGCACGCGTCTGCACGAAGCGCTCGACGATGTGATCCTCGCTGAACGAATACGACAGCTCGGGCCGCGCGTAGGTGCCGTTGTTGAAGCTCACGAGATGCTGGAGCTGGTCGGGCAGCACGCGGCCGATCTCGACCTTCATGCCCGGCAGGTTGCGCGACACGACCGACAGCCGCTTGCTACCGCTCATCGACAGCAGCGAACCGTCGGCCATGAAGCGCAGCAGCTTCGGATAGTCGGGCACCGTGAACGCGGTCGTCACCGGCTTGGCGAGCAGGTAGCCGCCCGCCGATTTCAGGTCGCCCTCGAAACGCACGACGATGCGATCGCCCGGCGTCGCGTGGTACTTGAAGCTTTGCAGCGTCGCGTAGTCGTTCTCGGTCGGCACCGCGTCGAGCGGCAGCGGCTTCGACTGCTTCAGCACCGCGTCGCTGATGTCGGCCACGTTCCATTCGTACGGCGGATCGTCGTCCGACTGATCGACGCCCGGCTTGCGCTTCGGCAGCACCCACGCCTTGGCGCGCGCGGCCAGGTCGGCGCTGCGCACGCCGTCCGACGCTTCCGCGACGAGCACCTGCTCGGGTTCGTAGCGCTCGTTGTCGACGAGCGTCGGCGCGATGTTGTCGATCGACAGGCTGTAGAGCCCCGGCACGTTGACCGACGCATGCAGCACGTCCGGCGTGCCGTTGCCGCCGCGCGAACTCTTCACGCCCTTGTCGACGTCGAGCCGTGCCACCAGCGGATCGCGCGGAATCTCGAGCGGCTGCGAGTAGACCCACGCGCTCGTCTTCATCTTGTCGTAGTTGACCGTGTAGCGCAGCGGCGTCGAACTCTTGCCGTCGCGGCCGACCAGCACGAGGCCGATGCGCTTCTCGAACTCGGCCGGATCGACCGGGTAGTTGAAGCGCAACTGCAGCAGCGCCTGCTTCTCCGCCGGATTGTCGGGGTTCTGGTAGAACTCATTGTTGCCGAACGTCGCGGCGAACGCGGGCAGGTCGAAGGCGAAGCGGTCGTCGTGCATCGTCACCTGCGGTGCGAACACGCGGTGCACCGCGAAACGCACCTCGACGTGCGCGCCGACCGGCCAGTCGGCCGCCGGCGTGAAGCGCAGCGTCTTGTCGTCGACCCACTCCCATGCGCCCTTCAGCGCGGGCGTCATCTCGATGCCGTCGCCGGCCGGCTTGCCGACCTGTTCGATCGGCGCCGCCGATTGGGCGAACGCGACTTCGAGCGGATGCACGGTGATCTTCGGCTTGTCGGTGTCGTCCACCTCGTAGGTGGTGATCGCCGGCGCCTTCACGGTGAAGCTGACGGTCTCGGGCGCGGGCGGCTTCGGGCGGGGCTTGAACCAGTAACCGCCGTAGCCGAGCGCGGCCGCGAGCAGCACGAGGCCGCCGGCATGCCACGGGCGGCGGCGCACGGCCGCGGCGGTGACGCCCATCCACGCGGGCGCCGTCCACGACACGTCGCCGACCAGCGGCCGCAGCGCACAGCCGAGCAGCCACCAGACGAAGCCCGCCACGCGAATCGGCAGGAGCAACAGGAAGCGCAGCAAATCCATTGTTATTTCCTTGTCAAGGACATGCTGCCTGGTGCGGCAACCTTCCCCGAATTGTTATGGGTCTGTGACGGCGCGGCCCGGTTGCGCCGTAATTGCTTGGTATGTTCGACCGGATGCTGGGCGCCATTATCGATCAGACCCGAAACGATGGAAATATCGGTGTGCCGGCGTGCAACGCTGCCGGATGACCGGCCGGTCGGGCGGATATCGGCCGTCGATCGCGCAACGTCTGCGCACGGCGGCGCCGCGTTCGCTAGAATGCGCGGCTCGGCTGGATCGAATCAAAATGAAAGGAAACCGCTTGAAACTCCCGTTCGAATGGCAGATCGGGCTGCGCTATGCGCGCGGCGGCCGGCGCTCGGCCGGCGACGGCTTCGTGTCGTTCATTGCCGGCGCCGCGATGGCCGGCATCGCGCTCGGCGTCGCCGCGCTGATCGTCGTGCTGTCGGTGATGAACGGATTCCGGACCGAAGTGCGCGACCGGATGCTGTCGGTGCTCGCGCACGTGGAAATCTTCTCGCCGACCGGCGCGATGCCCGACTGGCGGCTCACCGCGCACGAATCGCTGCAGAATCCGGCGGTGCGCGCCGTCGCGCCCTATGTCGACGCGCAGGCGCTGCTGACGAACGCGGGCAGCGTGACGGGCGTCGCGCTGCGCGGCATCGATCCCGTGCTGGAGCCACGCGTGTCCGAGATCGCGCGCAAGCTGAAAACCGGGCGGCTCGACGCGCTCGTGCCGGGCGGGATGGGCATCGTGCTCGGCTCGGCGCTGGCCGACGCGCTGCACGTGAAGATCGGCGACCGCATCACGTTCTTCGCGCCCGGCAAGGCCGCTCGCGTCGGCGACGCGCTGCCGCAGTTCCGGCAGTTCAACGTGGTCGGCACGTTCGAGTCGGGCCACTACCAGTACGACAGCGCGCTCGCCTACATCCATCTCCGCGACGCGCAGACGCTGTTCAACGTGCGTGCGCCCACCGGCATCCGGCTGCGTCTCGACGATCTGCAGCGCGCGCCGGACATCGCACTGGAACTGTCGCGCACGCTGTCGGGCGACCTCTATATCCGCGACTGGACCCGGCAGAACCGCACGTGGTTCGAAGCCGAGCGGCTGCAAAAGCGCATGCTGTCGCTGATCCTGATGCTGATCGTCGCGGTCGCCGCGTTCAACCTCGTATCGTCGCTCGTGATGACCGTCACGCAGAAACAGGGCGACATCGCGATCCTGCGCACGCTCGGCGCGCCGCCCGGGTCGATCATGAAGATCTTCGCGATCCAGGGGATGACGATCGGCCTCGCCGGCACGCTGGCGGGCGTCGCGCTCGGCTGCGCGATCGCGGTGAGCATCCCGTGGGTGCTGCCGGCGATCGAGCAGTTGCTCGGCATCCGCTTCCTGACGCCGTCCGTGTATTTCCTCAGCTCGCTGCCGTCGAAGCTCGCGGCGACCGACGTGATCGAGATCGCCGCGGCCGCGTTCCTGATGTCGTGCATCGCGACGCTCTACCCGAGCTGGCGTGCCGCGCGGGTGCGGCCGGCCGAAGCGCTGCGCGACGAATAGGCGCGCGGCGCGCGGCGCCCGGCTCTGCGACGCGCATCGTCAGGCGATCTCGTGGAATCCGATGCTGTTGCGGCCGTTCAGGATGTTCTCGAACGCGGCCCCGAAGCCGACGTCGATCAGGCCCGCGCGCCGGCCGTAGGTCTTCTGCCCCGAATCGTCGACGAAGATCGCCGCGCCCGACGACAACTGACGGTCGGTATCCAGCAGCGCCAGCGTGCCGCGCGCGCTGCCGGCCGACTGGTCGAACTTCAGCGGCGTGCCGTCCTGCGCGGTGAAATGCCCACCGACCTCTTCGAACTTCCGGTTGCGCGCGACGGACGCGTTGATCTCCTTCATGAAGAGGAAATCCGCGTCGGCGCGCTGGCTGGCCACCTTGCGATCGTCGTCCGTGAACGTCTCGCCGACGGCGGCCGCGCCCTGCTCCGCGAAGTCGACGGCCTGCTGATGAAACTCGCGCGTCGCCAGCACGAGGCCCGCGTTCGCGTTCAGCGTCGACTCCACCCACGCGCGATCGCTTTCCGTCATCGTCTTCGATACGACCTTGATCCGGCCGTTGTCGGTCATGAAGTCGAACTGCGCGTCGGCCAGGTCCGGACGCTTCGCGATGATCTCGTGCATGCTCGTCGCGAGCTGGCTGGTGACGTCGCGCAGCGTCGTCGACAGGTTGCCCAGTATCGACATCTGCTTCATGCGCGCCGCCTGCATCACGTCCAGGTCCAGCGCCCGGATGGTAATCGGCGTGTCCTGCGGTTGCCCGGCCGCCGCGGCCGCCTGCTGGCGCCCGTCGAGCGCCGCTTCCTGCACCATCTGCGCGAGCGAAAGGCCGCTCGCCGCCGTGACTGAAATCGTCATGCCCTCTCTCTCCTTTCAATGTGTTTTTTACCGTTTACGGACAGATTTCACGGAAATTTAGACCGATCGCAGGTCGATCTCCCGGGGCGCTTCAAAACTTTGTTTGACTCAAACTAAAAAAGTTTGACACCGAGATTTCACTGAGATAAGTTTTGCGCAAGCTTCCGGAAAGCAATCCGGCCAGCCCCGCCGACTCGCGTCGCGCTTTCCTGCCGTTGCAGCACCGCCGTTCGCAACATCCCCGCCTCATCGCATCGTGCCGTTCCGTTTCGTCTGAAACCTGAAGGAAGATCGGGCATGCCCGCATTTGATTCGCACTCCTGCATTCATTTCGTGCCGCGTGCCTCGCATCGATCGCACGGCCCGAAGCGGCCGCCGCGCTGACGCTTTCCGTTCGGGGCGATGCAGTCGCCCCGACGCCCGCCGGGTTGCACGATGCGTGACGCGCGTCGACACCGGCCGTGACACCCGGGCATCGCGCCCGGCGCTTTCGAAGGTGCAGTTCCGTTTCATCCGATGCAGCACCCGGCCGGGCCGCAGGGGGCATATCGCGGGCCGTCCGGTTCCAGACAATCAAAAGAAGAGGTCGACAATGGACATTCATCGAACCGGATTGCGTCGCGCGTGGCTTCCCGCGCTCGTTGCAGCCGCGACGCTCGCCGCGTGCGGCGGCGACGACGGCGGCAGCGTGGCGGGCGTCTCCGCGCTCGCGCAGGGCCAACAGGAGGGGGCCGCCGCATCGGCGGCCGACAAGCAGTCGCTTGCATCACGCGTTTCGCCGTCCGGCGTGCCGTACGCCAATCCGGCCAGCGGCGGCCGCTACCGGCCCGTGATCACGAACGGCCAGGTGCAGCCGTCGCTGTCGGGCGGCACGATCGAGGAGAACGCGTGGGTCGACACGCCGGTCGATTCTGACGGCGACGGCACGCGCGACCGCATCCACGTGCGCATCGTGCGCCCGACCGAAACCGCGAACGGCGCACGCACGCCCGTCATCGTGCTCGCGAGCCCGTACTACGCGGGCCTTGCCGACAGCCCCGACCACAACGTCGACGTCGAACTCGACGGCACGCCGCATCCGGCCGCCACGGCGGCCACGGC
>NZ_JAAGPG010001084.1:0-243 GCF_017104665.1 Burkholderia sp. Se-20378
TGTGCAAGTGTGGTGGTTGGGGCGCGTGTGAGATGGTGCGCAGGAGTGAGTGGCAGCGGAGGGGGTGTCGAGGGAGGTGAGTGGTGCGGAAGCGGTGGACAGGGCGGCCGAGAGGGTGGGGTCGTGAGGTGTGGAGGTGGGTGACAGGGGGGGGAGGTGTTCGGGGTGGTGGACGCGGGGTGGGGGGAGATGGAGTTGCAAGCGGGAGGGGAGGTGGGTGTGAGGTTTTTTTTTTTTCAAGCC
>NZ_JAAGPG010001085.1:0-1067 GCF_017104665.1 Burkholderia sp. Se-20378
TCATCGCGCGCGCTTGCCTGCGCGTGGCGGATCGCGGTGAGCGACTGGCGTTGCTCACCTTGCGCGTCGAAGTTCTCCGGTGCGAGCCACGCGTCGAACGCGGCGCGGACGTCCGGCCATTCGCTGTCGATGATCGAGAACCACGCGGTGTCGCGGTTGCGGCTGCGGTAGACGATCGCCTGCCGGAACGTGCCTTCGTAGCGGAAGCCGAGCCGTGCGGCGGCCTTGCGCGACGGGATGTTCAGGTCGTCGCACTTCCATTCGTAGCGCCGGTAGCCGAGCGTGTCGAACGCGTACTTCATCAACAGGAACTGCGCTTCGGTTGAAATCGGCGTGCGCTTGAGCAGCGGCGAGAACGTGACGGAGCCGACCTCGATCACGCCGTTGGCCGGATCGATGCGCATCAGCGCGAGCGTGCCGACCGCGCGGCCCGTGGCACGGTCGATCACCGTGTAGTGCAGCGGGTCCGGGCTTGCCTGCGCGGTCCGCGCGTAGTCGCGGTAGCTCGATTCGTCGGCGTACGGGCCGTGGGCGAGATAGGTCCAGTCGCTGCCGTCCGGCGCCTGGGCGTAGGCGGCGTGCAAGTCGGCCGCGTGGCGCTCGGCGTCGAGCGGTTCGAGCCGGCAGTAGCGGCCTTCGAGCACGATGCGCTCCGGGCGCGGGCGCGCGGACCAGTCGGGAACGGGGTGGCCGATGGGTTGCTGGAAAGCGTTGGTGAGCGTGGACAAGGTCGATCTCGCTTCGGTTGGCGGCCGGCGACATGCCGGCATGCAGACGATCGTAGTCGCGACGAGGTACCATGAGAAGCGCCAGAGATCGGCAAATTTATGGTGCCACGAGTTTTGGGGCGCGAACCGCGAGCCGTCCTTTACCAGCCGTGTGCAACTAGCCGTCCGCCACGTTCCAACATTTTCACGCTGCGAAGTTCCGATGACGACTGTCCTTCCTTCCGGCGATGCGCCGTTGCTGCCGCTCGACGCGCCGCTGGCGCGCACGCCGGGCGCGCCTTCGCTGCAGCGTCAGTTGCTGCGCCGCGTGCGCGACGCGATTCTCGGCGGCGCGATGCC
>NZ_JAAGPG010001086.1:0-1354 GCF_017104665.1 Burkholderia sp. Se-20378
CCGACGGCGTCGCGCGGCGGCGGCGCAGCACGGCCTGCACGCGCGCGAGCAGCTCGCGCGGGTTGAACGGCTTGCCGAGGTAGTCGTCCGCGCCGAGCTCGAGCCCGACGATGCGGTCGACGTCGTCCGCACGCGCGGTCAGCATGATCACGGGGATGTCGTCGCCGGCCGCGCGCAACTGGCGCAGCGCGGTCAGGCCGTCGACGCCCGGCATCATCAGGTCCAGCACGATCAGGTCGGGCCGCTCGCGCTCGAGGCGCTTCTCGAGCGTCGCCGCGTCGTGCAGCACGGACACTTCCATCCCCTGGCGCACGAGGTAGTCGCGCAGCAGGTCTCGGAGTTCTTGGTCGTCGTCGACGATGAGGATCTGGGTAGTCATGGCTCGAAGTTTACCGCGCGAGGGCGGAGTCAAAGAACGAAACAAAGGGACGAAAGGGTTACTGCGGGTTACCGCGCAAGGGAACTGTAATGCCCGGTAACCCAGCCACCGCCCCACGTAACACCGGCCGCGGCCTGCATCGCTAACCTGCGTCTTACCGGATGCGGCACGCGACTTTCCCCGCACCGCATCGCCGGACCCTTTGGATACAAGGAGTTTCTGAAATGTATAAGAAGACTTCCCGCGTGGCCATCGCTGCCGCCACCGTGCTCGCTCTCGCATTCGGCACCGCGCATGCCCAATCGGCCGATACGCCGCCGCCGGGCGGCCCCGGCGCCCACCAGATGCACGGCGGGCACGAAGGCGGCCCGTTCGGCGCGATCATGAAACTGCACGGCCAGCTGAAGCTCAACGCGTCGCAGGAACAGCAATGGCAGGCGGCCGTCAACACGATGAAACAGAATCGTGACGCGATGCGCAAGAGCCACGAGCAGATGCGCGAGCAGTTCAAGGCGCAGCAGAACCAGCCGATCCTCGACCTGAGCGCAATGCACTCGGCGCGCCAGCAGGCCGAGTCGCAGAACGCGCAACTGCGCGAGCAGACGTCCGCCGCGTGGCTCACGTTCTACAACGGGCTGAACGACCAGCAGAAGACGATGGTCAGCACGGCGCTGAAGCAGCAGTTCGCCAAGATGGAACAGCGCCACGAGAAGATGAAGGAGCGCTGGGAGCAGCATCGCGCGGCCAAGGCCGCGTCGGCACCGGCGCAGTAAGCCGGCGGGCCGCTCTCCCGAGCGGTATCGAAGGGGACGCGGGCGCCGGCCCGCGTCCCCTTTTTGCATGTCAGGCGACGTCGAACAGCAGCACCTCGGCCGCCCGGCCGCAGATCGGAAGAGCGCCGGGTAGGGCAAGAGCGGGGGCAAGCCTGTAGGTCACAGGGCTCGCCGTGGCATTACAAAAAACAACACAACCACA
>NZ_JAAGPG010001087.1:0-1249 GCF_017104665.1 Burkholderia sp. Se-20378
TTGGCCGCGGGCTTCGCGTCGTCGTCATCGGGCGGGTAGTGCACGACAGGCGGCGCGAGCGGCGCGGCATCGGACGCGGCAGGGTTCGCGGCTGCGTCGTTGTTGAATGCGCTGGCGGAGCTGGCCGGGCACGCGCCCGGCGCGATTTCCGACGCGGCCGCACGCTGCCATGCGACGCCGGTGCTGGCGCGACCGTTTCCGATCGGGGATGGCGCCGCGCTGCTCCGCCGCCGCCCCGACCTGCGCGAAAGCGAGCGGCGGCTCGCCGCGTCGAATGCGCGGGTCGGTGTCGCGACGGCCGAGCTGTATCCGTCGATCGTGCTCGGCGGTTCGGTGAACTGGCTGTCGACGACCGGCGATCCGTCGTCGCTCGGCGACAAGTACGCGATCGCGTGGGGCGTCGGGCCGCTGATCACCTGGCGCTTTCCGAATCTTGCGGCGAGCCGCGCACAGCTTGCACAGGCCCGCGCGGACGATGCCGCCGCGCGCGCGTCGTTCGATGCGCAGGTGCTGCGCGCGCTGAAGGAAACCGAACAGGCGCTCGCCCGCTATGGCGCCGAGTGGCGCCACAAGGCTGCGCTCGACACCGCGCGTGCCGAGCACGCGCGCGCTTACCGGCTCGCCGAACTGAACTACGACGCGGGCGCGCTGGATTTTCTCGGCGTGCTCGACGCGCAGCGCAGCCTCGTCGCGGTCGATGCCGCGCTGGCCGCGTCGACGCAGCAGGTTGCGCTCGATCAGGTCGCCGTCTTCAAGGCACTGGGGGGCGGCTGGCAGCGCTAGCCGGCCGTTCGTGAATCCGCACGTCAATCCGCCCGCATTCAACCATTCCGATTCCGATCATGAGCACCACAGCCGTACCCGAGAAATCCGCCCGTTTCGCGCGGCGCCACTGGATCGCCGCCGGCGTCTTCATCACCGTCATCGCGCTGGCCGGGTTCGGCTGGCGCTGGTGGACGGTCGGACGCTTCATCGAGCACACCGACGATGCGTACGTACGCGCCGACATCGTGACCGTCAGCCCGCGCGTGGCCGGCTATGTCGCCCGCGTGGCCGTCGACGACAACCAGCCCGTGAAACGCGGTGACGTACTCGTCACGCTCGACGATCGCGACTATCGCGCGAAACTCGACGATGCGCAGGCGGCCGTCGCCGCGGCCGATGCGACGCTGCAGGCCGAGGAAGCCGCGGCCGCGACGCTCGACGCGCAGGTCGGCCAGCAGCGCAGCGTGATCGAGCAGGCGCAGGC
>NZ_JAAGPG010001088.1:0-1350 GCF_017104665.1 Burkholderia sp. Se-20378
TCGAACGTCAGCTTGCCGTCCGGCTTCGGATACTCGATCGGCTGGCATTGCGACGCCGGCTTCAGCATCTCGTGGTCCGCGTGCTTGTGGCGCAGCGTCCACGGCACGTTGCCGCCCATCACCTTCTGCTCGAGCCCGACCATCAGCGTGCCGAGGTACAACCCCTTGGCCATCCACTGCTTGAAGTTGCGCGCGCGGTACAGCTCCGTGTACAGCCACGATTGCTTGAAGGCGTCCGGGTATGCGTTGAGCTCGTCCGACTGGCGGCCGGCCTGCACCGCGTCGAACGCGGCGTCGGCGGCCAGCATGCCGGTCTTGATCGCCGCGTGGCTGCCCTTGATCCGCGATGCGTTCAGGAAGCCCGCGTCGTCACCGATCAGCGCGCCGCCCGGGAACACCGTCTTCGGCAGCGACAGCAGCCCGCCCGCGGTGATCGCGCGCGCGCCGTACGACACGCGCTTGCCGCCTTCCAGGAACGCGCGGATCGACGGGTGCGTCTTGTAGCGCTGGAATTCCTCGAACGGCGACAGGTACGGGTTCGTGTAGCCGAGGCCCACCACGAAGCCGACCACGACCTGGTTGTTGTCCATGTGATACAGGAACGAGCCGCCGTACGTATCCGACTTCAGCGGCCAGCCGGCCGTGTGGATCACGAGGCCCGGCTTGTGCTTGGCCGGATCGATCTCCCACAGCTCCTTGATGCCGATCCCGTAGGCCTGCGGATCCGCGTTCGCGTCGAGCTTGAACTTCGAGATCAGCTGGCGGCCGAGGTGGCCGCGGCAGCCTTCGGCGAACAGCGTGTACTTCGCGTGCAGCTCCATGCCGAGCTGGAAGTTCTCGGTCGGCTCGCCGTCCTTGCCCACGCCCATGTTGCCGGTCGCGACGCCCTTCACCGAGCCGTCGTCGTTGTACAGGATCTCGGCGGCGGGGAAGCCGGGGAAGATCTCGACGCCGAGCGCTTCAGCCTGCGCCCCAAGCCAGCGTGTGACGTTGCCCAGCGAGATCACGTAGTTGCCGTGGTTCTGGAAGTTGGCGGGCAGCGCCCAGTTCGGCGTGGTGACCGCACCCTTCTCGGACAGGAACAGGAAGCGGTCTTCCGTCACCTCGACGTCGAGCGGTGCGCCGCGTTCCTTCCAGTCGGGGAACAGTTCGTTGATCGCGCGCGGGTCCATCACCGCGCCCGACAGGATGTGTGCGCCGATCTCGGAACCCTTCTCGAGCACGCACACGCCGATTTCGGTGCCTTTCTCGGCGGCCAGCTGCTTGAGCCGGATCGCCGCCGACAGCCCGGCGGGGCCGCCGCCGACGATCACGACGTCGTATTCCATCGATTCGCGCGGGCCGTATTGC
>NZ_JAAGPG010001089.1:0-890 GCF_017104665.1 Burkholderia sp. Se-20378
TCCCCCCCCCGCATGAATACCCTGACCGACGTCACCCGCGAGCGCCCGGCCGCACCGGCAGGCAGCCTCGCCGACCGCGCGTACACGCTGATCCAGCGCGACATCATCACGATGCGCCTGAAGCCTGGCGCCGCCCTCAACGAAGCCGACCTCGTCGCCCGCACCAGCATCGGCCGCACGCCGGTGCACCAGGCCGTGCATCGGCTCGTGCTCGAAGGGCTGCTGTCCGTAATGCCCCGCAAGGGATTGATGGTGCAGCCGCTGTCGCTTGACGACATCGTCGCGGTGATCGACGTGAGACGCATCAACGAAGCGCACTGCGCGGAACTCGCCGCGCGCCATGCGACCCCGGACGATCTTGCGCGCCTGGCCGCGCTGCTCGACGCCGGGCAGGCGTGCGTCGACTCGCACGACGTCGAAGGCATGATGGAACTCGACCGTGCGTTCCACCAGGCGATCGCCACGGCCGCGCGCAATGCAGTGCTTGCCGACATCCTGCGCGCCCTGCACGAGCGCTCGCTGCGTTTCTGGTTCGTCACGCTGTCCGAACCCCACCATCTCGCCGACGTCCAGCACGAGCATCGCGAACTGTTCGATCGGCTGTCCGCCCGTGACGCCGCCGGCGCGCGCGCGGCCGTCGAAAGCCATATCGATTCGTTCCGCTCCACGCTTCTTCAACATCTTCGCCCCTGAGCCGCCCATGACCACTTTCACGCCCTTCCCCCCACTCGCCCAGCTCGCCGCAGACCTCGCCGCCGGCCGAACCACGAGCCGCGCGCTCGTCGACACCGCGCTCGACCGGATCGCCGATCCGTCGGGCCAGGGTGCGGTCGTCTTCACCGAAGTCGATGCCGACAACGCGCGCGCGGCCGCCGACGCGCACGACCGGC
>NZ_JAAGPG010001090.1:0-250 GCF_017104665.1 Burkholderia sp. Se-20378
GGGGTGGCCGGATCATTAAAAAAAAAAAAAAAAAAATAACATATGCTAGATCATATATATCAAGACAGATATTCATGATCAAACTTGTCGTGCAATAGATGCAAACAAGATGTATCACCGCACATACCACCACCCTTATCTAGCACAATCTCAGCCCAACTTGCGACACACTATACGAGCACACCATAATGTACAGCTACACGTTACTTAGACTAGATTAATGTATTCCACCAACTACCTAATCAACTCA
>NZ_JAAGPG010001091.1:0-1341 GCF_017104665.1 Burkholderia sp. Se-20378
ACCGGCCCCATGGACTCGGCGCGGCATCGCGGGGCGGGTGCGCCCGTCGCGAAACCGCGCGCCGGAAAGCCCGTGCCGCGCTGCCGCAACGGCCGCCGGCACGAACCCGTGTGATACATTTCAACGTCAGTCTGCAAAACTACCATATCGCCGCCCGTCCGCCGCATGTCCGACCGTCAGGAATCCGCCGTAGCTGCGCCCGAAGCGGGACCTCCGAAGCACGATCATCCGGTCTTGCGTCGCGTGTTCAGGGTGACGCTGGCTGTCGGGATCGGCACCTACTTCGTCGCTTCCGGCGCGTTCCTCGGGCTGCGCTACGTCCTGCTGCCCCGCATCGACGAATTCCGCCCGCGCATCGAACGCGCGGTGTCCGACAAGCTCCACGCGCAGCTTTCAATCGGCAAGCTTTCCCCGAACTGGTCCGGCATGCAGCCGGGCGTCGAACTCACGAACCTGACGATCCGCGGCCATGATGGCAAGGTCGCGCTGTCGGTGCCGCATGCGACGGCCGCGCTGTCGTGGATGTCGCTGCTGCGGCTGTCACCCGCGCTGTCGAGCCTGATCGTCGATCAGCCCGACCTCGTCGTCGCGCGCGCGGCCGACGGCTCGCTGAGCATCGCGGGCGTCGGCGTGGCGACCACCCATGGCGGCAACGACACGTTCGGCGCGTGGCTGCTGAAACAGGAGGCGATCGTGCTGCGCGGCGGCACGCTGCGCTGGCGCGACGCGCAGCATGATGCGCCGGAGCTCGTGCTGTCGGGCATCCGGCTCGCGGTGCTCAACCACGGCCGCGTGCACAAGGCTGCGCTGCAGGCGCCCGCGAACGGCACGCTGCTGCTCGGCCCGCTCGATTTCCGTGCGCGCTTCAAGCACAAGCCGCTCGCACCGGTCGGCAAGCCGTCGAACTGGACGGGCGATGCGTACCTGTCGACAGGCCCGGTCGACCTGCAGACGCTGGCGCGCTACCTCGACATGCCGCTCACGATCCACGCAGGCCGGATCGACAACGCGATCTGGGCCACCTTCAGCGACGGCCACCTGCATTCGGCGGGCGGCGACCTGCAGGGCGCGGACGTCGCGCTGCGCGTGCGCCCGACGCAGCCGCGGCTCGACGTGCCGACGGTCGGCTTCGGCTGGGACATGCAGCTCGATGCCGGCCACGACTACACGCTGCACCTGACGCGCTTCAACGCCGAGCTCGGCCAGCCGCCGCTGCCGGGCGTCACGCTGCGTGACCTCGTCAACGCGATCCCGCTGTACGCGATCAAGCAAGGCATGCTGACGGTCGCCAAGCAAGGCAAGAAGAACATCTTCTCGGGCCGCATCCTCGAAATCGAAGGC
>NZ_JAAGPG010001092.1:0-1206 GCF_017104665.1 Burkholderia sp. Se-20378
TTTCCGTGCGCGCGTGGACGAGTGGGGCCTCGGCTTCGCGTTGAGCGAAGGCATCGTCGAGCGCGCGTCGGACGTGTTCGACATCGAAAGCGAATGCCGGGCCGGCAGCGCCGAAGTGCGGCTGACCGTGTCACAGCAGGCGTTCATGGCGATGAAGGCGCACCGCCGCGCGCTGGCCGGCCGCACCGGCTGCGGCGTATGCGGAATCGAAAGCATTGCGCAGCTCGACCTGCACCCGCCGCGCATCGCCGCCGCCGGCACGGCCGCCGGTATCGGCGCGGCAGCGATCGAACGCGCCGCGCGTGCGATGCCGGCCCACCAGACGCTGATGCGCGAGACGGGCGGCATCCATGCGGCCGCCTGGTGCAGCCGCGACGGCGACGTGCTCGAGGTGTTCGAGGACGTCGGCCGCCACAACGCGCTCGACAAGCTAATCGGCCGGCTCGCGCGGTGTCGCGCCAACCTGCACGACGGCTTCGTGTTCCTGTCGAGCCGCGCAAGCTACGAACTGGTGCGCAAGGCCGCGCGGGTCGGCATCCCGATGATCGCGACGATCTCGGCGCCGACGTCGCTTGCGATCGACGTCGCCCGCGAGGCCGGCGTGCGGCTGCTCGGTTTCTGCCGCAACGACGGCTTCGTCGAGTACGTGTCGCCCGACACCGCTCCCCCCGCTTCCCCCGCTCACCCCGACCAACCCGCGCTTGCGCCGGCGCATCCGGCGCTCTCCTGATGAAACCCCTGACCGATTTCGACACCGCGCAGCAGCATTTCGCCAGTGCGTTCGCTCCGCTCGGCGCCACCACGTCCATCCCGATCGCGGCAGCCGCCGGCCACGTGCTGGCCGCGCCGCTCACCGCCGTGCTCGACCAGCCGCCGGCCGACCAGAGTGCGATGGACGGCTACGCCGTCCGTCACGCGGATCTCGCGCACGGCGAGCCGCTGCACGTCGCGCAACGCTGCTATGCAGGCGACACGCCGGCACCGCTGGCTCCGCGCACGGCCGCGCGCATCTTCACCGGCAGCGTGATTCCGCCCGGTGCGGACACCGTCGTGATGCAGGAGCACGCACGCGAGCAGGACGGCTGGGTCGCGTTCGACGCGCCGCAGCGCAACGGCTCGCATATCCGTCGCCAGGGCGAGGAAGTGCGCGCCGGCGACCTGCTGGTGCCGGCCGGCGTGCGCATGGGCGCGATGCATGTCGGCGTG
>NZ_JAAGPG010001093.1:0-1337 GCF_017104665.1 Burkholderia sp. Se-20378
TGGAGCAGCCCCCTGAAACGCCGGACACAGTCACCCACTTACAATAACGGGTAGGCATAAGACTGTGTTTTTGACTAATACCAGGCAGGAAGTGATGGAAGTGTTGACGGGCCCGGAGCGCCGGCGGCGCTGGACGGCGGAGCAGAAGCTGGCGATGGTTCGCGAGAGTTTCGAGCCGGGGAAATCGGTTTCGATGGTCGCGCGCCAGCACGGCGTGAATCCGAACCAACTGTTCCACTGGCGCAAGCTGTACCAGGATGGGAGCCTGTCAGCGGTCAAAGCTGGCGAGGAGGTGGTTCCGGCCTCGGAACTGGCCGACGCGCTCAAGCAGATTCGTGAGCTGCAACGGATGCTCGGCAAGAAGACCATGGAGAACGAGATTCTCCGCGAAGCAGTCGAGTACGGCCGGGCAAAAAAATGGATAGCGCACTCGCCCTCGCTGCCGGAGGACGACCAGTGAAACTGGTTTGTGAAGTTCTCGGCGTGTCGCGCTCGAACGTATCGGCACGACTGTCGCGTCCGGCGACGTGGCGCGATGGCCGGCAATCGAGGCAGACTGACGACGCGGTAGCGGTCGAGGAAATCCGCCGGGTCATCGGCGATTTGCCCAGCTATGGCTATCGCCGGGTTTGGGGCATATTGCGCAACGAGCGCGTCGCGGTTGGGCTGGTGCCGTTCAATGCCAAGCGCATCTATCGCGTCATGCACACGCATGGGTTGCTGATGCAGCGCCGACCGATTCCGCCTCGCCCCCAACGTCGACACGACGGCAAGGTGGCCGTCGCGCGCAGCAATCAGCGGTGGTGCTCGGACGGCTTTGAGTTCCGCTGCGACAATGGCGAGCCGCTGCGCGTAACGTTCGCGCTGGATTGCTGTGACCGTGAGGCGATGAGCTGGGCGGCCACGACGGCAGGCCACAGCGGTGACATCGTGCGCGACGTGATGCTAGCTGCAGTGGAAAATCGGTTTGGCAACGAACTGCATACCCCGTCCGAAATCGAGTGGCTGAGCGACAACGGTTCGGGCTACACGGCCGATGACACGCGCCGATTCGCAGTGGCCATCGGCCTGAAGCCATTGACCACGCCGGTGTGCAGCCCGCAAAGTAACGGCATGGCCGAGAGCTTCGTGAAGACCATGAAACGCGATTACGTCGCCTTCATGCCGAAGCCGGACGCAGCGACTGCTGCACGCAACTTGGCCATCGCGTTCGAGCATTACAACGAGAAGCATCCCCATAGCGCGCTGAAATACCGCTCGCCTCGCGAGTTCCGGCGCTCGATGGATTCAGCAACCTTAGTGTGACGCTGTGTCCGGTATTACAGGGGCAACTCCAG
>NZ_JAAGPG010001094.1:0-233 GCF_017104665.1 Burkholderia sp. Se-20378
CCCGTATGCTCGATGCAACGTGCGTGCCCGTCCGGCGGCGACCCCACATATGTTGGGCGGGTGTTCTTCAGATGCAACGCGACTCGGTCCCCCGGGCGCAGGCGCAGGAGCAGGAACACGACGACGCGAGTGTCCCACCGAGCGTCCACCTATGACTAGGTGATGTCCAGCTGCGGGCAGAGTAGAACGTGGGTTGGGGGCCTGGCGGCCGCTGTCTCTTTTTTTTTTTTTTT
>NZ_JAAGPG010001095.1:0-1036 GCF_017104665.1 Burkholderia sp. Se-20378
CAGCGACGCGGATTTCGAGCGCGTGAAGCCGGTGCTCGCGGGCATGGGCAAGAACATCGTCCACTGCGGCGCGACGGGGATGGGGCAGGTCGCGAAGGTCTGCAACAACCTCGTGCTCGGCATCTCGATGGCGGCCGTGTCGGAGGCGATGTCGCTCGGCGTCGCGCTCGGCATCGACCCGAAGGTGCTGGCCGGCATCGTCAACACGTCGACGGGCCGCTGCTGGAGTTCCGACACGTACAACCCGTATCCGGGTGTGATCGACACCGCGCCGTCGTCGCGCGGCTACTCGGGCGGCTTCGGCACCGACCTGATGCTGAAGGATCTCGGCCTCGCGAACGACGCGGCGAAACAGGCCCGCCAGCCCGTCTATCTCGGTGCGCTCGCGCAGCAGCTGTACCAGACGATGAGCAGCCGTGGCGACGGCCAGCTCGATTTCTCGGCGGTGATCCGCCTGTACCAACCGGCAACGAAGAAGGACGCGTGATGATCGAACTGGACTACGTCGACGACGGCGCGATCGCATGCGCGACGCTCAAGCGTCCGCCGGCGAACGCCTTTACCGCCGACGGGCTGCAGCAATTGCAGGAAACCGTCGCCGAACTGAATGCGAACCCGCGCGTGCGCGCGCTGGTGATCACCGGTGACGGCCCGAAGTTCTTCAGCGCAGGCGCCGACCTCAACACATTCGCCGAAGGCGACCGCGCGGTTGCGCGCGCGATGGCGTCGCGCTTCGGCGCGGCGTTCGAGGCGCTGCACGACGCGCGCGTCGTGACGATCGCGGCGATCAACGGCTATGCGATGGGCGGCGGGCTCGAATGCGCGCTCGCGTGCGACCTGCGAATCGCGGAGACGCATGCGCAGATGGCGCTGCCCGAGCCGTCGGTCGGCCTGTTGCCGTGCGGCCTCGGCACGCAGACGCTGCCCTGGCTCGTCGGCGAAGGCTGGGCGAAGAAGATCATCCTGACCGGCGCGCGTGTCGATGCGGCCACGGCGCTGCGGATCGGCCTCGTCGAGGACGTCGTGGAGTCGGGCG
>NZ_JAAGPG010001096.1:0-901 GCF_017104665.1 Burkholderia sp. Se-20378
TCCCGGCGGGCGGGCTCGCCGAGAGCTACTGGATCGACGACAAGGCGGTGCCGGCCGGCGCGCGCGCGTGGCGGGCCGAGCAGGTGATCGCGCAGGAGACGATCGCGCTGTTGCGACGCAACGCGCATCTGTTCCTCGGCATCCAGGAAACCCAATGGATACTCGACCAGCTCGGAACCGACTATCCGGGGCTCGTCGCCGAAGTGCAGAAGGCGCTGCCGACGCAGCGGATCGCCGACGTGCTGCGTCGCCTGCTCGAGGAGCACATCCCGATCCGCAACGCGCGCGACATCATGGAGAGCCTCGTCGCGTGGGGGCCGAAGGAGAAGGACATGCTGATGCTTGCCGAATACGTGCGCGGCGACCTGTCGCGCTATCTCGCGTATCGGGCGGCGCGCGGCGCGCGGCAACTGCCGGCCGTGCTGCTTGATCTGCCGGTCGAGCAGCATATCCGGCAATCGATCAAGCAGACGCCCGCGGGCAACTTTCTCGCGCTGCCGCCCGAGCAGGTCCGCTATCTCGTCGACAGCGTCGCGTCGTTCGTCGGCGAGACACCGCGCGACGACGTCGCGCTCGTCACGTCGATGGACGTGCGCCGCTACACGCGACGGATGATCGAGGCGCGGCTCGGCTGGCTGCCCGTCTACTCGTACCAGGAGCTTGGCGACCAGGTCGAATTGAAGCCGGTCGGCCGTGTGACGATGCCGGCTGCGGCCCACGCATGAGCGCCGCCGATCTGAGGCCCGTGCGAATCATCGCGGGCGAGCCTGCCGCCGGGCCGGACGGCGCGTGCGCGTCACGCACGGCGCGGCGCGGCTTCGACTATGCGCAACTGATGCGGCGCGTGCGCGTCGCGCCGGCCGGCGAGCGCGGCGCGGCCGACGACGCGTGGCGACACGAC
>NZ_JAAGPG010001097.1:0-241 GCF_017104665.1 Burkholderia sp. Se-20378
GGAGCCTTAAAAAAAAAAAAAAAAAAAAAAAAAAAAGAACAAACAGAAGAAAAAAAATAAAGAGCAACGAAAGCCAAAGCACAAACTGAATGACCAGTCAACACACAGCATGAGAGGCAGCGAGACAACAAGTCGTGCGACAAAGCGGATACACCACACAAGACAAGAAGCAGCGCTACATACCAAACACACACGAAATAACCAGACCCAACAAACAACTAATTCACGATTACGTAATACA